>JAHHSP010000001.1 GCA_020025115.1 Collinsella sp.
GTCTGGGACTGGTAGCGCTTGGTGAAGTCATCGCGCTCGAGGATGCGGGCCACGGTGAACTTGGAGGCGATGGAGAGGAGCTCCTTGAGGTCCATGGGGAACATCCAGTCGCCGTTGTGGACGATGGTGGTCTTCTCGGGGTCGAGGATCTTCATGGCCTGGGAGACGTAGGTCGCGGCGTTGGCCTCGACCTCCTCCTGGGTGAGCTGCGGGCGCGTGGAGTTCTTGCCGGACGGGTCGCCGATGGTCGCAGTGCCGTTACCGATGATGAGGGTCACGCGATGGCCGAGGTCCTGGAACTGGCGCATCTTGCGCAGCGGGACGGCATGGCCGAGGTGGAGGTCCGGGCTCGTGGGGTCGACCCCCAGCTTGACGTTGAGCGGCACGCCGCGCTCGAGCTTTTTCTTGAGGTCGGCCTCGGGCACGATCTTGGAAGCGCCGGAGGTGATGATGCGCATTTGCTCGTCTACGGGCAACATGAGATGCACCTTTCCTGGAGGGTCATAGCACCCTCGCCGCGACCACGCGCGAACGGCGCGAACGGGCGGTGCTGAGAAACGACAGATCAGTTAAGTGTAGCCGAACTGCTCGAGCGTCTGCAATCGCGCTAAACACGATACAGGCGCGTTCTCCCCTTCTCGTCCACGAGCACGGCGAGACGCGCTCCCGAGCTCTTGCGGTCGAGCTCGACGAGGAAGCGGTCCCCCGCCCGACTCGCGAGGCGGCGCGGGCAGGTGGGGCAGTCGTTCGAACACGGGCCCTCGGCGGTGAGCAGGCAATGTTCCGTGATCATGAGGGGCGTCGTCCCTTCTGCCGCGATGCCGACGGCATCGCCGGGATGGCATGGGGCGAGATGTCGGACCCCCGCGGATTCGATGGACGAGGCACCCGCGGCCACGCCACGATGCGCGCGAACCGACGCGAGGTCCTCGGGCGCGAGCTCCTCGGGAAGCCAAACGCGACGCGCCCCGAGGCGGACCAGGACACGGACCGTCTCGGCGTTCCACACCTGCAGCGGCGGCGCCGCCTCCCAGGGGACGCCGGCCGCCCGAACCGCCGGAATCTGGCCGATATTGCGAACCATGGCGGCAGCGGCCTCGCCGCGGGCGACACGCTCGCACGCAGTCCGCACATCCTCGAGGTCCTCACGGCGGCAAACCTCACCGAGATCGGCGACGGCGCGAGGCGATGCGCCCATATCGCCCTCCACCGGCGCGCCCGCCGTCCCGGTCGCCGCCAAGGCCACCGTCCGCGCAATGACCCCATCGCCGCCCCGAACGGCCTCGAGCTCGCTCGAAACCCGCCATGCCGTAGCACCTTGGCCCTTCACGACCGTTTTCTGGCCAACTTCCACCGCTTTTTGGCCGTGTTTTGCCATGTCCATGCAATCCGGCGCATCGCTCCCATTTTCTCGACGGCGGCGAATATGGGCGGAACGGGCGACTTCCGCGATCGCGAGGCCGACGCCTGCGGTGGCGGCGGGGCCCCCGTCACGACCAGGCGCGGCTCCCGTAGCGTCGAAACACGCATCGGGCGATGCCCCCTCCGATGCCGCGGCAGCCAGATGGGCCTCCTCTTCGCGCATCTCCCGCACCGCGGCCTCGGCATCTGAGATCATGCCGACCGAACGGACCACGTGCACGGCACTGCCCGCCTCGACCTTTCGCTTGCAGGGGATGAACACCTCTTCTCCCGAGCGAGCATCGCAAGGGCATGAGACGATGGGCCAGCGCCTGGGCACGTCGGCCGGCGCATCGGGACCGGGAGTCGAGCGAATCTCGAGCATGTCGCCGGCAGCCACCTCGCGCTCAAACGCCACCAGCGCCCCCTCGTAGCGCGGCTCCGAAACACGCCCGACGCACAAGCCCTGGTTGATGGCACGCGCGATGCTCATGAGATCGGCGCCGGTGGCGGCGTGACCGCCCTCGAGGTACCCGGAGGTAAAGCCGCGGCTGAACGAGCGCGCCAGTCGCGCCTCCAGCTCGCCAAGCTCGGCATCGCCGAGCGGACGGCCGGCCAGCGCGGCGTCAAGCGCCTCGCGATAGCATCGCACCACGTTGTACACATAGTCGGGGCCTTTCATGCGCCCCTCGATCTTGAATGCCGATACACCCGCCTCGACCATCTCGCCGATATGCCGGATGCCGAGGTAGTCGCGCGGGCACAGCAGGCGGTCGCCGTCTAGCCGCGTCGCCGGGTCGCCCACCGCGCGCCCACGCTCCCAGGCACCGCCCGCGAGCACCGCGCCCGAACCGTCTTGCAGCTCGTAGGCCAAACGGCATGGCTGGGTGCAGTCGCCGCGATTGGCCGAGCGGCCCCGCATCAAAGCTGAATACGAGCAGGCTCCGGAATAGCAGATGCAGATCGCCCCATGGCAGAACGCCTCGATCTCGACGCCCGTGTCGCATAGCCCGCCCAGCTCGGCAACTGACAGCTCGCGGGCGCACGTCACGCGATCAACGCCGAGCTCGTACGCGGCAAAGTCCACAGCGGCGGCGCACTGCGCGCCCGCCTGGGTGGAAAGGTGCAGCTCGGCCTCGGGCAACTCGGCGCGGACACGGGAAATGAGGCCCATGTCCGCGATGATCAGGGCGTCGGCCCCCGCGTCGAGCGCACGGGCGGCCAGCGCCACGGCATCATCGAGCTCGTCGTCCCGCACGTACACGTTGAGCGTCACGTAGACGCGAGCACCGCGGGCGTGCGCCAACACGCACGCCTCCGAGAGTTCACCAAGCGAGAAACCGCTGTTGGCCGCCCGCGCGTTGAACGCGCCGAGTCCCACATACACGGCGTCGGCGCGGGCGGCCAGCGCCGCACGCAGCGCATCGGGAGTGCCCGCAGGCGCCAAAAGCTCAACCATATCCGCCCTTTCCCGGCATGTAATTTAGCTTGAGGAACCGACGCCACACGGGCGCGGGACCTTGCATGCGGTATCGTATCAGCTATCTATGTGTACGTGATCGGGTTCCTCGCCCGATTGAATCGCAGGAGGTCAACTATGGTTCCTCGCCAGCGCAACGCGCGCTCTCGCGCCAAAACGCACGCCACCCCCGTCGTGCTCTTCTCCGTGCTGGGCTTTCTCCTCGTCGCCGGCATCGCATTCGGCATCGGCATGGTCGGCAACATCAACCGCTGGCTGTCCGACCTCCCCGACTACACGAACGCCGACGAGTACCTCGTGAGCGAGCCCACGCATATCCTGGACTCCCAGGGCACCGAGATCGCGACGTTCTTCGTGCAGAATCGCGAGAGCGTCACGGCGGACAGGGTCTCCAAATGGGTCCTCAAGGGCACCGTCGACGTCGAGGACGAGCGCTTCTACGAGCACAACGGCGTCGACATCATCGGCATCGGACGCGCCGTGCTGGCGCAGCTCTCCGGACGATCCGAGGGCGCGTCGACCATTACCCAGCAACTCGTGCGCAACACGATCTTGTCTGAAGAGCAGTTCGATCAGACCATCGAGCGCAAGGTGCGCGAGGCATTCATCGCCATGGAGATGGAGAAGATCTTCTCCAAGGACGAGATCCTCATGATGTACCTCAACACCATCTATTACGGGCACGGCGCCTACGGCATCCAGGCCGCCTCCAAGACGTACCTCTCCAAGAACGCCGACGAGCTCACGCTCGCGGAGGCCGCATTGCTCATCGGCCTGCCGAACTCCCCCTCCCACTACGACCCCACCGTCAACCCCGACGTGGCCGTCGACCGCCGCAACAAGGTCCTCGGCAACATGCTGCGCATCGGGACCATCTCCCAGGAGGAGCACGACGCCGCCGTGGCCGAGCCTCTCGCGCTCAACGTCACCGAGACCTCTAACACCGGCATCTCCGTATACGCGCATCCCTACTTCGTCGACTACGTGAAGTCCCTGCTGCAGGAGGAATTCTCCACCGACGTCCTGTTCAAGGGCGGCCTCACCGTGACCACCACCATCGACCCCGCGATCCAACAGGCCGCCGAGACCGCCGCCGTCGAGAATATCAACAAGTACCCTGCCGCCGCGGACCTGCAGATCGGCATGAGCGTGGTCGATCCCAAGACCGGCTATATCAAGGCCATGGTCGGCGGCCGCGATTACAATGCGGATCCCAACCACGTCAACCACGCGACCGCCAAGCGCCAGCCCGGCTCCTCCTTCAAGAGCTTCACCCTGGCCACCGCCATCAAGATGGGCGTGAACCCCAACATCACCATCAACTGCGAGTCGCCCCTGTACTGGGACAACCCCGGCGGTCAGGACATCAAGATCCAAAACTACGGTAACCACAACTACGGATATCGCTCCCTCGCCTCGGCGACCGCCGTGTCCTCCAACACCGGGTACGTGCAGCTGGCCGAGACCATCGGCAACCAGAACATCCTGCAGACCTGCAAGAGCCTCGGTCTGGACACCTCCTCGATGCACGACGTCCTCTCGATGACGCTGGGCACCGGCGACGTCACGACGCTGCAAATGGCCAGTGCCTACGCCTCCTTCGCAAACGGCGGAGAGCACCGCGCGCCCGTGGCCATCACCGAGATCAAGTCGCGCACCGGCGAGGTCGTATACACGCATAAGGAGGAGAAGACCCAGGCCCTCACCGCCGGCGACGCCGCGGCCGTGACCGAGGTTCTCAAAACCGTCATGGAACGCGATGGCACGGGCGCCGCGGGCAATCCCTGGATCAAGCAGCCCGTAGCCGGCAAGACGGGAACCGCCGGTACCGCCTCAGACACCACCGACCTGTGGTTCTGCGGCTATACCCCGCAGCTCTCCGTCTCGATCTGGGTCGGTCACTCCGGCACGAACATGCCCATCAAGAACGTCAACAACAACACGATGACGCTGCCCGTCTTCAAGACCTTCATGAAAACCGTCCTGGCAGACGCGCCGCGTGAGGAATTCCCCGAGGGGCCGGCTCCCGAGTACAAGCCCAACAGCGAATGGAAGTTCTCTCATACCAAGTCCCCCGCGGAGCTCGCCGCCGAGCAGGAGGCGGAAGAGGCGGCCAAGAAGGAAGAGGAATCCGGGAGCGATGGGGGCGAAGCGCAGCAGCCTCAGCCTCCCGTGACACCCGAGCCTCACGTGACCCCCGAGCCCGCGCCTGCGCCCACACCCGCGCCCGACGGGACGGCCCCCACGACACCTCAGTAACCCGCGCCACGTGCAAACGAACATCGCCCCCGTCACATGACGGGGGCGATGTTCGTATAAGTCCACTGTGAAAAGCCGATGATGGGATGCGTGTGCGGCGGAAAACGGTCCGGCAGGGCCGCCGCATCGCGCATCGAAGGCTCCCGGTGCATCCCTTTGACCGACCGGCCCCGCACCCTACCTTGAACGGCGCCAATAGGACGCGAGCAGCGCGATAAGCGCGATGGGGAGAATCGCGAGCAGCACGAACAGCACAGCGTGCACGATCATGGGGCTCACTTGCGAACGCTCCTCAACTTACCGATCATGAGCTCGAACTGCTCGCCGTCGGATGCGGTCCGCGTGATGACGAGAATGGTGTCGTTGCCCGCGAGCGAACCCAGCACATCGGGCAGCTCGGCCGCATCGATGGCAGCGGCGATGCCGAGGGCCGTGCCGGGCTGGGCCTTGATGATCACGAGATTCTCGGTGCGCTGCACTCCGATCACCAATTCGGAGACCATGCGCTGCAGATGCAGGTCCTCTGCCAGAACGTACATGCCCTCCGGAAGTTTGTGCAGTCCCATGTCGGCGATATCGCGCGACACGGTCGCCTGGGTGCAGTCGAAACCGCATGCCTTGAGCTCGTCGACGAGCATCCGTTGCGTGCGAACATCCGCAGTGCGCACGATCTCGCGAATAGCGTCCTGACGACCGTTGCGTTTCTTGGCCATGGCAATCACCGTCCCCATTGCGGGCACGCCACGCGAGGCGAAACGTGCCCGTAACTCAGGCCCTCTCGAACCCCTTTATGCTTATGATTGAACCATTCTTGCATAGAGCACGCAATTGATAAGCACAAGGTGAATAATGTTGCAAAATTCACGATTCCGCAAGACTATGGGCACGGCGTCAGAGCGCCCTCGTCATAGGCGACGTCCATGAAGCACAGGCCGCGAGCGGGTGCAGTGGGACCTGCCGCCCGTCGATCGCAGGCGGCAAGCGCGTTGGAAAGCCATCGCTCGTCCTTTCGGCCTGCGCCGACCTCGACCAGGCTGCCCACGATCGTCCGCACCATCGAGTGCAAAAACGCATTGCCGGTGATGGTGAAGGCGATATGCTCCTCCCCCAGCGCCGATGCCCGCTCAAGCGAAACCGCCATGACGTTGCGGCACGTGGGCTTGTCGACAGCGGAGGACGTTTTGCAGAAGCTCTTGAAATCGTGTTCCCCCACCAAACATGCCGCGGCACGCTCCATGGCATCCACATCGAGCGGCAGTCGATGCCACCATGTGACGGAACGCGTGAGCAGCGGAGGGGCGTCTCCGGTGACGATGCGGTACCTGTAGGTGCGCGAACGCGCATCGAAGCGGGCCGAGAAACCGGGGCGTGAATGGTATACGGCACTCAATGCGATATCGGAGGGCAGCAGGGCCGCCATGGCGCGCATCCAACGGGCATGCGTGATGGCGAGCTCGCCGGCATGTGCGGGGATGCTCACATACTGAGACACGGCGTGGACGCCGGCGTCCGTGCGCCCGGCGCAGGTCAGGTCGACGGGACGCCTCAAGAATGTTTCGAGCGCCCGCCGAACCTCGCCCGCCACGGTCCTGAGGCCCCCGGGCTGCTCGGCAAACCCGCTGAAGGCGGCGCCATCATAGCCCAAGCGGAACACGAGCGTACCATCGAGCTCATCGTCGACCGGACAGAGCCGGGACGTGGATGCGAGGGCGGCGGTCTTGGTCATGGAATCCCCTTTCGTTCGGGCTCATCCTATCAAAGAAGCGGCGATCGCGGCCGCCATGAACGTCAACGAGCCCGCGAGCAGCACTCGGTCATGGCGTCCAAGCGGTCGGGGCGCCGGCAGCCGACCGGTGGAAGACGCATCGTAGCAGCGGGCGGACATGGCCTCGGCAAGTCGGTCGGAACGACGGAACAGCCCCACCATAAGCGGTGTGAGCACCGAACTCCAAATGCGGATGCGCATAATGAGGCCGCCCTCGTCGAAGCGGGCCCCACGGGCGCGCTGCGCCAGTCGAATGCGGCCGAGCTCCTCACTCACCAAGGGAATGAAACGCAACGCGAGCGACAGCACCGTGCTGAGTGCGGCCACGGGCATGCCCAAGCGCGCAAACGGACGCAGCAGACGCACCACCGCGTCGCTAATCTGCGTGGCGGTGGTGGAAATCGACACCGCCAGGGAAAATCCAACGAGCAGCAAGATTCGCGCAACGGCAGCGGCTCCCCGCATGCCACCGGCGAAATCGAGCCCGATGGGCCCCGCAAGCGGCATTGCACCGCCGCCGTCGCAGGACACGAGATTGGCCGCGAGCGTGAACATCAAGATGATGGCGACGGGTCGCATGCCACGAAGCACGTCCCGAACGCCCAAGCGTGCGCCACGCATCGCGACCGCAAGCGCAACGATCCAAAAGCACCACTCACGCGGGGCGGCGGCGGTAAAGACGCCGAGCGTGGCGAAGATGAGCAACGTGATTTTGACGCGCGCGTCGATATGGGAGAGCGGTGCACCCGCCACATAGCCACCGAATGGTCCCATGAAGCCCTGAGAGCGCACAGGACCCCTCCTGAGAGTCGATGGGCCCTCGGAGTCGGCAGCATGCGCCTCGACGCCCTCGAGGCCCTCTGAGTGCAGCGTACCGCCCTCCAACACAAGCACCCGGTCGGCAAGGCGCTCCCATTCGGGAAGATCGTGCGTGACAACGAGAACCGCGCGACCATCGCCGGCAAGCTTGCAGGCAATCCCGTGGATGAACGAACGGCCCTCAGCATCGAGGGCGGCGCTCGGCTCGTCGAAGATGTAAACCGGCGCATCCAAAGCGATGACGGAGGCAATGGCCACACGGCGCGCCTGGCCTCCCGAAAGCTCGAACGGAGAACGATTGAGCACATCCGATGAAAGCCCGACCGCTTCGATGGAGCGCTCCACGAGCACGTGGACCTCACGCTCGCCGAGACCGGCGTTTCTCGGCGCAAAGGCCACCTCATCGAAGACGGTATCGTGGAAGAACTGCGCTTCGGGTTGTTGGAACGCCACCCCCACCATACCTGGTGCCACGGCACGGCCACATACCCGCACCATACCCGCATCAGGCTCGAGCAGACCGGCGCAAAGGGAGGAGAGGGTCGATTTTCCAGCGCCGGACGCGCCGGCGAGTATCGCAAGCTCACCGGCGCGCAACTCAAGGTCGACGGCATCGAGAATCGTTCGTCCCCCATGGGAGAATCTGACGCCGTCGAGCGACACGACGACGTCTCCGGCGAGCCCGGCAGAGACTCGACGCTCAAGGCGGGCTCCGGGCTCGGCCTCGACGGGGGATCCTTCTTGAACGTCGGACCCATCGCACGCGAAGGTCCTGTCGGCAAGCGCGATCTCGTCCGCGTCATGCGTGATAAGGACGATCCCCATACCGCGTTCGTGGGAAAGCATGGCAAACAGTCCCCGCATGAGCTCTCGAGAACTCGGGTCGAGCTGGGAGGTGGGTTCGTCGAGCACAAGGTAACGCGGGCGCATGGCCAGCACGCCGGCAAGCGCGAGGCGCTGCTGCTCGCCCCCGGACAACTCCACTGTGACTCGCTGGCCAAATCCATGCAGCAACGACAATTCCAAGGCCTCGTCAACGCGAAGCGCAACCTCATCTTCATCGATACCGAGGTTACGCGGACCGAACGCAACCTCATCGAATACCAGCGACGAGACGATTTGGTCGACCGGATCTTGTCGAACGTAACCGACTAGCTCGCGGACACGCAAGCGTTCGAGCTCGCTGACGGAAGGGTCGTGACCGTCAACGACCACGGCACCTCCGTCAACAAGCTGCACGGCACATATTACGCGCCCCAGCGTTGATTTTCCGCAGCCGTTCCGTCCCACCAGGGCAACGATCTCGCCGGGGGCGATACTGAACGACATGCCGTCGATCACGGCGGTACCGTCATAGGCGATGGAGACTTCGCGCAGGTCGATCATGTCACCCCCCCTCTCAACTTCACTCTTGTGCGGGATACGAAAAAGGGCGGTTCCGAAGAACCGCCCTTGCATGCAGCTAGCAAAGTAGCACGAGCTACTCGGCAGACTCCTCAGCCGGAGCCTCGGAAGCCTCGGTCTCGACGACCTCGGCAGCCTCCTCGACCTCGACGACCTTGGGGGCAGCGGCCTTCTTGGCCGGAGCGGCCTTCTTGGCCTTGGGGACGCAGGGCTCGGAAACGATCTCGATGATGACCATCTCGGCGCAATCGCCCTTGCGCGGACCGAGCTTCATGATGCGGGTGTAACCGCCGTTGCGGTCGGCCCACATGCCCTGAGCGGCCTTATCGAAAATCTCGGCGACGAGGTTCTTGTCACCAAGCTTGGCGATGGCGAGACGACGAGAGTGCAGGTCGCCCTTCTTGGCCCAAGTGATGATAGGCTCGGCGTAGCTGCGCAGCGCCTTGGCGCGGGTCTCGGTGGTCTTGATGCGATCGTTCTCGAAGAGCGCCTTGGCAAGGCTCTTCTTCATGGCCTTGGTGTGGCTGGCATCGGTGCCGAGCTTTAGGCCCTTCTTCTTGTTGTGACGCATGGTCTGGTTCTCCTCTATTACCTGGGTTAAGCCTTGAGGCTGAGACCCATGGACTCAAGCTTGTCCTTGACTTCCTCGATCGACTTCACGCCGAAGTTGCGGATGTTCAGCAGGTCGTTCTCGGAAAACTCGACCAACTGACGCACGGAGTGAATGCTGGCGCGCTTGAGGCAGTTGTAGGAACGGACGGAAAGGTCCAGATCCTCGATCTGCCTATCAAGCTCGGCATTGTCGCTCGTGACCTCGGGCGCGAAGATGGAGACTTCCTCCTCCGCCTCGGGCTCATCGGCCAGCGTCATGAACGCGGCCATGTGCTGGTTGATGATGTTGGCAGCGGAGACGACGGCGTCGCGTGGCGACAAAGCACCATTGGTCTCGATCTCGAGAACCAGGCGGTCGTAGTCGGTGTGCTGACCAACGCGGCAGGCCTCGACGAGCTTGGCGCAGCGCTTGACCGGCGAGAAGAGCGAGTCGACATGAATGATGCCGATCGGATCATTGTCGCGCTTGTTCTGCTCGTAGGACACGTAACCGCGGCCATACCCGATGCGCATGCTCATGGTCAGATGACCGCCCTCGGTGAGGGTGGCGATGTGCTGCTCGGGGTTCACGAGCTCGAACTCGGACGGGATGAAGAAGTCAGCGCCGGTAACCTCGCAAGGACCGTCGACTGAGATAGTCGCAGTGCCCTCGTCCGTGGTACCGAGCGTGCGGAACACGAGACCCTTCACGTTCAGAACGATGTCGGTGACATCCTCGACCATGTTGGGAATCGTGGTGAACTCGTGCTGGGCGCCATCGATCTGGATGGCCTCGACGGCTGCACCCTCGAGCGAGGACAGCAGCACACGGCGCAGGGAGTTACCCAGCGTGTCGCCGTATCCACGCTCCAGAGGCTCGACGGAGACGCGCGCAGCGGTGTCGCTGATCTCCTCGACGTGAACCTGGGGCCTGATGAATTCTGACATGTAATACCTCCAGCGTAGCGCGCGAACGATTACTTCGAGTAAAGCTCGACGATGAGCTGCTCGTTGATATCGCCGCTGATCTGGTCACGAGAGGGCAGCGAGATGACGTTGCCGGAAAGCTTCTCGATGTCGACCTCGAGCCAGCCGGGAACCTCAAAGCGCTCGGAGGAGATGAGGGCCTCCTTGATGGGGAGCAGGTCGCGGAACTTCTCGCCCACGGCGATGACGTCGCCGGCCTTCACGCGGTAGGACGGAATGTCAACGCGCTTGCCGTTCACGGTGAAGTGACCGTGGCGAACGGTCTGGCGAGCCTCTTTGCGGGTGCGGGCGAAGCCGAGGCGGAACACGACGTTGTCGAGACGGGTCTCGAGGATGGTCATGAGGTTCTCACCGGTGACGCCGTCCATGCGGAGGGCGTTCTCATAGTAGTGGTGGAACTGCTTCTCAAGAACACCGTAGATGAACTTGACCTTCTGCTTCTCGCGCAGCTGCATGCCGTACTCAGATTCCTTGCGGCGGCGCTTGGGCTGGCGGATAGATTCCTTCTTGCTGCTGTAACCCAGCTCAACGGGATCGATCCCGAGCTGGCGGCAGCGCTTGAGAACCGGAGTCCTGTCGATTGCCATAGTAAATCGATCCTTTCAGTTACACGCGGCGGCGCTTCTTGGGGCGGCAGCCGTTGTGCGGAATGGGGGTCTTGTCCTGGATGCTGGCGACCTCGAGGCCGGCGGCCTGGAGGGAGCGGATCGCGGTCTCGCGGCCCGAACCGGGGCCCTTCACGAAGACGGCGACCTTGTGCATGCCGTGCTCCATGGCGGCCTTGGCGCAAGCCTCGGCGGCCATCTGGGCGGCAAACGGGGTCGACTTACGGGAGCCCTTGAAGCCCACCGTGCCGGCCGACTGCCATGCGATGACGTTGCCCGCGGGATCGGTGATGGAAACGATGGTGTTGTTGAACGTAGAACGGATGTGAGCCTGGCCCACGGAAATGTTCTTACGGTCGGCGCGCTTGATACGGGTGGCGGCGCCGCGCTTGTTCTTTGCAGTAGCCATTATGCGTCAGTCTCCCTTATTTCTTCTTCTTGGCACCGATCTGACGCTTCGGACCCTTGCGGGTACGAGCGTTGGTGTGGGTGCGCTGACCGCGAACGGGGAGGCCCTTGCGGTGACGAAGGCCGCGGTTGCAGCCGATGTCCATGAGGCGCTTGACGTTCTGGGAGCGCTCGCGACGGAGATCGCCCTCGACCATCAGGCCGTTCTGATCAATGTAATCGCGGATCGCCGAGATCTGCTCCTCGGTGAGGTCCTTGATGCGGGTGCCGTCGACAATATTGAGATCGGCGCACATCTTCGATGCGGTGGTGCGGCCGATGCCGTAGATGTAGGTCAGACCAATCTCCGCACGCTTCTCGTTCGGAAGGTCGACACCGTTAATACGGGCCACTGTGGGTCTCCTCTCTTAGCCCTGGCGCTGCTTGTGGCGCGGGTTCTCGCAGATCACGAGAACCTTGCCATGGCGGCGGATGATTTTGCACTTATCGCACATCTTCTTGACGGAAGGGCGTACCTTCATCGTTCTTCCTTTCGGTAGTGCTCAAGCTACAAGGTGGAATGTTATCTACTCGCCCAGCCGCAGGCGTTTACAACGAATGGCTGGATGCGCGGGACCGGCATTGGGGGTAGAGCACTCCCCCTTCTCCTGCACCGCGCACATACTGTCGCTACTTATAGCGATAGGTGATGCGGCCACGAGTGAGGTCATACGGAGACAACTGCACCGTGACTTTATCGCCCGGGAGAATGCGGATGTAGTTCATACGAATCTTGCCGGAGATCGAGCAGAGAACGGACACGCCGTTCTCCAGCTCAACGCGAAACATGGCGTTGGGCAGCGGCTCAGTGACCGTACCTTCAAGTTCGATGGCGTCTTCCTTCTTCAAGGCAATCATCTTTCTCTTGAAAACGACAGCAGCATTGCATATTACTACATGCCAACGTGCGATTGGGAAATTCCCAATCGCTACATAATTTTTTCCTGACCCACCCCTGATGGATCAGCTTACATAGCGCCACCGGACATCGAGCACCACGGGCCCTTGGCATCCTGGGTGAGGATCACGGGACCGTCCTCGGTGATGGCCAGCGTGTTCTCGTAGTGAGCCGCGGGCAGGCCGTCATTGGTGCTGACGAGCCAACCATCCGCTCCGGTGTGCACGCGGTTGGAACCAAGCGTAATCATCGGCTCGATGGCGATGACCATGCCGGCCTCGAGCCTCACGCCACGACCCTTCTTACCGTAATTCGGCACGTTGGGATCCTCGTGCATGGCACGGCCTACGCCGTGACCGACGTAATCGCGGAGAACGCCATAGCCGTTGGCCTCTGCGAGGGACTGCACGGCATGACCGATATCTCCGATATGATTGCCGGGAACGGCCTGCTCGATACCGGCCTTCAGGCAGTCGAGCGTGCACTCGCACAGACCCTGGACCTCGACGGAGGGGGCACCGACGTAGAAGGTCCACGCATTGTCCCCCACCCAACCGTCGACGATGGCGCCGGTGTCGATCGAGATGATGTCACCGTCACGCAGGATGATGTCCGGATTGGGGATGCCGTGGACCACGGCATCGTTCAGCGAGGCGCAGATGGAACCGGGAAATCCGCCGTAGCCCTTGAAGGCAGGGGTTCCACCGTGCATGCGGATGATCTGCTCGGCGAGCTGGTCGAGCTCGAAGGTGGACACGCCGGGACGAATCATCGCCCCGACATGACGGAGCGCCATCTTGGACAGCGCTCCGGCCTTCTTCATCTGCTCAATTTCGGCGGCAGACTTGAACTTGATCATAGACCGAGCTCGTTCTTCACATCGGCGTACACCAGATCGATGTCGCGGTTGCCGTCGACGACCTTGAGGATACCCTGGCCGCGATAATACTCGACCAGCGGGCTGGTGTTCTTCTCGTACACATCGAGGCGATTCTTGATGGTCTCCGGCTTGTCATCATCGCGCTGATACATCTCACCGGAGCAAGACGGGCACACGGCGGTGTCCGGACCCGCGGTGTAGCCGCAGTCTCGGCAGGTGCGACGAGAGGACAGTCGATCGATGATGGCCTCTGCCGGGACATCGACCAGCAAAGCCGCGTCAAGCTCGCGATCCATGGCGGCAAGCTCGGTATCGAGCGTGACGGCCTGGGTGGCGTTGCGCGGGAAGCCATCGAGGATGAAGCCCTTCTGGGCATCATCGGCGGAAAGGCGCTCTTTGACGAGATCGATCACGAGCTGATCGGGAACGAGCTCGCCGGCATCCATATACTTCTTAGCGGCAACGCCGAGTTCGGACTGAGCCTTGACGGCGGCGCGAAGCAGATCGCCGGTGGAGATATGGGCCACGCCGTAGTCGGCAACGAGGCGCTGGGCCTGAGTGCCCTTGCCGGCGCCAGGGGCGCCCAACAACACGATGTTCATAAGAGACTCCTTTGAGACCTACTTGAAGAAACCGTCGTAGTCGTACATCTTGAGCTGGCTTTCGACCTTGTCGATGGTGTCCATCACAACGCCGACCATGATCAGGACCGAAGTACCGCCAAAGGCCTGGATGAGCGCGTTGTTCGTGAAAGAGAACACGATCGACGGGACGATGGCGATCAGCGCGAGGAAAATGGCACTCGGAAGCGTGATCTTGTTCAAGGCATTCTTGATGTATTGCGCTGTCTGCTTGCCGGGGCGAACGCCGGGGATGAAACCACCCTGCTTCTTGAGGTTTTCAGCCGTCTCGTCCGGGTTGAACACCATGGACGTATAGAAGTAGGCGAAGAAAACGATAAGGACGACGTTCAAGATCCAGTTGATCCAACCGCTGGACAAGGCGCCGGCAAAGGCCTGCATCCAACCAACGTTGGGGAAGAAGACCGCAAGCTGCGCCGGGAAGTACAGCAGGGCGCTCGCGAAGATGATCGGGATGACGCCCGCGGTGTTCACCTTGATCGGCAGATAGGTGGCCTGACCGCCCATGATACGACGACCGACGACGCGCTTTGCGTACTGCACCGGGATACGACGCTGACCGCGCTCGAGATAGACGACGAACGGGATGACGCACAAGATCACCACGAGGATGACGAGCGTAGTGATAACGCCCATGTTACCGCCCTCGATGGACTGGAAGATAGCCTGGGGCAGACCGGCCATGATGTTGGCGAAGATGATCAGGCTCATGCCGTTGCCAATGCCACGCTGGGTGATGAGCTCACCGATCCACATGATGAGCATGGCGCCGGCGGTAAGCGTCCCCACGATCATGATGTCGAAGATGATCTCGGGGGCACCCGCACCGTTGAACTGGATACCGAAGCTCTTGAAGAGGAAGAGGTATCCGACGGAGTTCAGCAGGGCGAGACCAAGCGTGAGGTAGCGGGAGTACTGAGTGATCTTGGTCTGACCGACCTCACCCTCACGGGCCAGCTCATGCAGGCTGGGCACGACGGACTGAAGCATCTGCATGATGATGGAGCTCGTGATGTAGGGCATGATGCCCAAGGAGAAAACGGCCACGTAGGAGAGCGCACCGCCCGAGAAAAGATTCAGAAGAGCCATCGCACCGCTGGCGAACGTGTCACCAGCGGATTGGAAAAGGCCCGACATCGCCTGGAAGGGGATGCCGGGCACGGGAACGTGTGCACCGATACGGTACACAACGAGCATCGCGATGGTAAAAAGAATCTTTCCGCGGAGTTCTTTGATGCGGAAGGTATTCTTCAAACCAGTTAGCACGGAAGCTCAACCTTTCCGCCGGCGGCCTCGATCTTGGCCTTCGCAGAAGCGGAGACCTTGTCGACCTTGACCGTGAGCTTCTTGGTCAGCTCGCCGTCGCCGAGCACCTTGATGGGCTCGAACTCGGACTTTGCGATACCGGCGGCCTTGAGGGACGCACCGTCGACAACCGCACCGTCCTCGAACTTGACCTCGAGGGTGGCGACGTTCACAGCGGTGAACTCGATACGACGGGGGTTCTTGAAGCCGGGGAGCTTGGGGAGACGCATCGCGAGCGGGGTCTGACCGCCCTCGAAACCGGCGCCCTTGGTACCGCCAGAGCGGGAGCCCTGACCGTTCAGGCCACGACCGGCGTAGGTGCCGCCCTTGCCGGAGTTACCGCGACCGACGCGCTTACGGCTATGGGTGGAACCCTGAGCCGGAGTAAGGTCATGAAGCTGCATTGTTACTCCTCCACAATCTCAACGAGATGCTTGACCTTGAAGATCATGCCGCGCACGCCCTCATTGTCGGTGATCTCGCGGGTGTCGTTGATGCGATGCAGGCCGAGGGCGCGCACGGTGCGGCGCTGGTCCTCCTTGCAGCCATTGATGCTGCGAACCTGCTTGATCTTGATGGTAGCCATGCCTAGTTCTCCTTCTTGCCAACAAACATCTCGGAGACGGTGAGGCCGCGGCGGGCAGCGACATCCTCAGGGGTGGAGAGCTGCTTGAGACCCTCGGCAGCGGCCTTGATGATGTTCAGGCCATTGTCGGAACCGAGCGACTTGGACAGAATGTTCTTGATGCCGGCCAGCTCGAAGAGCGGACGAACGGCGCCGCCGGCGATGACGCCGGTACCCTCGACAGCGGGGCGCATGATGATGCTAGCAGCACCGAACTCGCCCTGGACGTCGTGAGGAATGGTGCCCTCAGCGGTCACGGGGACGTGGAACATGTGCTTCTTGGCGTCGATGGAGGCCTTGGAGATGGCCAGCGGCACCTCCGCGGACTTGCCCATGCCCAGGCCGACGTTGCCCTTGCCGTCGCCCACGACCACGAGGGCCACGAGGCTCATGCGGCGACCGCCCTTGACAGTCTTGGCGACGCGGTTGATGAAAACGACGCGCTCCTCGAACTCGGAGGCCTCGCGCTGCTGCTTCTGCTGATTACGAGCCATGCTCTTACCTCCTAGAATTCGAGACCGGCGGCGCGGGCACCGTCGGCGAGGGCCTTGACGCGACCATGGTAGATGCGACCACCGCGGTCGAAGGAAACGGTCTTGATGCCGGCCTCGAGGGCGCGCTCGCCCACGAGCTTACCGACCTTCTCGGCAGCCTCCTTGTTGCTGGTGGCCGTGCCCTTGAACTCGGCCTCGAGGGTGGAGGCGGAGACGAGGGTGTGACCCTTGGTATCGTCGACAATCATGGCGTAGATGTTGGCGTTGGAACGCACGACGCGCAGACGCGGGCGAGCCGGGGTGCCAAAGATCTTGCCGCGGACACGGCGCTGACGACGCTTGAGGCCGGCGCGCTTTGCCTGTTGCTTGTTCATGTGAAACTCCTTATGAAGTCCTGCCAGCACCTGACGGGGTGCTGGTCTTACGACGTGGAAGCGCTCTACTACTTAGCGGCCTTGCCGAGCTTGCGGCGGATGTGCTCGCCCAGGTAGTGGATGCCCTTGCCCTTGTAAGGCTCCGGCGGACGCTTGGCACGGATCTCGGCGGCAACCTGGCCGACCTGCTGCTTGTCGATACCCTTGACGTGGATGTGGGTGTTGTCCGGGCACTCGAAGGTGATGCCCTCGGGGGCGGTGTAGATCACCGGGTGCGAGTAACCCAGGGACAGGTCCAGATCCTTGCCCTTGAGCTGGACACGGTAGCCAACGCCGGCAAGCTCGAGGATCTTGGTATAACCCTCGGAGACGCCGGTGACCATGTTCTGGATCAGGGCGCGGGTGAGGCCGTGACGGGCACGGGTCTCACGCTCGTCGTCGGGGCGGGAGACGGTCAGCACGCCGTCCTCGACCTCGATGGTGAGCTTCTCATAGAAATCGGCCTCAAGGGTACCCTTGGGGCCCTTCACGGACACGTGAGTGCCGTCAACTGCCACTTCGACTCCGGCGGGAATCTGGACAGGCTTCTTACCGATACGAGACACGGTGTTCTCCTTTCCTTCTACTCGCCTAAGCGAATTACCAGATGAGGGCGATGACCTCGCCGCCGATGCCCTTCTTGCGAGCATCGCGGTCGGCCATGACACCCTGGCTGGTGGAAACAATGGCGGTACCGAGGCCGCCGCGGACGCGGGGGAGGTCCTTCACGCCGGCGTACTTGCGCAGACCAGGCTTGGAGAAGCGCTTGATGCCGTTGATGACCTTGGCCTTCTTGGGACCGTACTTGAGGGTGATGTGCAGGGTCTTCGCGGGGGCGGTGTCCTCAACGGTATAGCCCTCGATGTAGCCCTCCTCGTAGATGACTCGAGCGATCTCGACGAGCTTCTTGGAGCTCGGCATCGAGACCTCGGCCTTGTTCGCAGCATTGCCGTTGCGGATGCGCGTGAGCATGTCTGCGATCGGGTCGGTGAGATTCATGTGGATTCTCCTTCGTTCTTGATGAGTCCGTGCCCTCGGTACTCCCCCACCCTTAGCGGGGAAGCCTGTAAGGCACGTCTTCCGTACGCTCCGTCTCTCAGGCGAGACGGGCGCGCTGGCAGTGACTTACCAGCTGGCCTTCTTGATGCCGGGAAGCTCGCCCTTGAGCGCCAGCTCGCGGAAGCAGACACGGCACAGGCCGAACTTGCGGTACACAGAGTGCGGACGGCCACAGCGCTGGCAGCGCGTGTACTCGCGGGTCGAGAACTTCTGCTTGCGATTGCACTTGACGATCATCGATGTCTTAGCCACTTATTTCCTCCTCACATACGTGTATATGCGCCTCGGACAGGCGGCACGTGCTCTTCGCGCACCGCCTGTGGAACCCGGGGCTTTAAGAACCTATTTCTTGAACGGGAAGCCGAAGGCGTCGAGAAGGGCCTTGGCCTCTTCGTCGGTCTTCGCGGTGGTGACGATGGTGATGTCCATACCACGGGTGTGGTCGACGGAGTCGAAGTCAACCTCGGGGAAGATGAGCTGCTCGGTGACGCCCATCGAGAAGTTGCCACGACCGTCGAAGGACTTTGCGGAGATGCCGCGGAAGTCGCGGATACGGGGGATGGCGACGGAGGTCAGACGATCGAAGAACTCCCACATGCGGTCACCGCGCAGGGTGACCTTGGCGCCGATGGGCATGCCAGCGCGCAGCTTGAAGGAGGCGATGGACTTGCGGGCGCGGGTGACCATGGGCTGCTGGCCGGTGATGACGCGCAGGTCGCGGACGGCACCGTCGATAGCCTTGGAATCGGTGGCGGCCTCGCCGACACCCATGTTCACGACGATCTTCTCGAACTTGGGGATCATCATGACGTTCTCATACTGGAACTTGTCCTGCATGAGCTGCTTGACCTCGTCGTTGTACTTGGTCTTGAGACGGGGAATGTACTTCTCCTCAGCCATTTTCACTCCTTACTGGGGTTTTAAGCACGGGGTTGGCCACGTGGGTTAGCCTCGTGCCTCCTGACACGCGCCATGCCCGCGATGGCTGTCTTGGGCACGACAAATTTACGGCAGGAGCCGACAAAACAGTCGTTACTATACGCTTATGCGGGGACGATTGCCACCGAAACTTCATGTGTGCAGGTAAATCCATAAATCGGGTCGCTACCGCACCTCGGCGATCTGGCCAAACGGCTACCTCAAAGCGTTCACATGGTCGAGACCTCATCACTTTATACTTGTTTAAAACCATCTCTGCTGAGAGCCTATATCTCTACTGGGAGCCTATATATGACTTCTTACTCTTCCAAACCCGAATTGCTCGCGCCCGCGGGCGGTCCTGAGCCGTTTTACGCGGCGCTCGCCGCCGGTGCGGACGCCATCTACTGCGGTATGGGATCGTTCAACGCCCGACGCAAGGCTGACAACTTCACCGATGAGACGTTCGAGGCCGCGTGCCGCGCAGCGCATCTCGCCGGGTCGCGCGTCTATGTGACCGTCAACATAGTCATCAAAGATGAGGAGATGTCCGAGGCTCTCTCCCTCGTCGACCGTTGCTGGAGGCTCGGTGCCGATGCCTTCATCATCCAGGACTGGGGATTGTTCTTTGAAATTCGCCGTCTCATGCCCGACGTCGAAACGCATATCTCCACGCAAGCGAACATCCATGACGCCCGAGGCACTGCCTGGTGCAAGGATGCCGGCGCCGATCGCGTCACGCTTTCCCGCGAGCTCTCCGTCGACGAAATCGCAAAGATCCACGATGCGGTGGACATCGAGCTCGAGGTGTTTTCCCATGGTGCCATCTGCTTTTGCTATTCGGGCATTTGCCTGCTTTCCAGCTTCACCTCCCCGGGACGCTCGGCGAATCGCGGCATGTGCGCACAGCCCTGCCGCCTGCCGTATGAGTTGGTCGACGAGACGGGGCGCTCCTGGTCAAAACCCGGCCGCGGGCGCGCCCTGTGCCCGCGTGATACGTGCACGGCCGACATGCTTCCCCGCCTGCTGGATGCAGGGGCCCACGCGCTGAAGCTCGAAGGTCGCATGAAAGCCCCGGACTACGTGCACTCCATCGTGAGCGCCTATCGCGCGCAGCTTGATGACATCCTCGCCGGTCGCGAAACCTCGAACGAGACCGCGCAGGCCCGCCATCGTCAGCTCAAGCGCTGCTTCAATCGCGATTTCACCCATGAGTACCAGGAGGGTCGTTCGGGTGACGAGATGATGAGCTACGAGCGCTCGAATAACCGAGGCCAAATCGTGGGCAAGGTGCTCGGCAGCAAACCCATCGGAAACACAAAGGGGCTCAAACCCGACGACAAGCGCCGCCGGGCCGCCAGGACGCAGCTGCTCCTTTCCGAGCCCGTGGGTAAAGGCGATCTTCTCGAGCTTCGCCATGATGACGAGTTCGATCAGTTCCTCACCGCCATCGCGCCGGAGGGCGCGCGTGCAGGCGACATCATCGAGTGTCGCACCGCCCGCCCCATGCCCGCAGGTGCCCTCGTACGTCTCATCCGAAGCCAGGCCGCGCTCGACGCCGCCGAGGCAGCGCTCAAGCGCCCCGTTGCCCGCAAGCGCGCTGTGGGCGTGCACGTCGAGGCGCGCCGAGGACGGCCGTTTGCCGTTGAGCTGACCTGCATCGACGACCCGACGCTTTCCGGGCGCGCAACGGGCTTCACGGTGGAGGCGGCCAAGACCCGTGCCGTTTCGGCAGAGGACCTGATCGAGCACGTGGGCCGCATGGGTTCTTCACCGTTCGAAGCGACGAGTTTCGACATTCAGCTCGACGAGGGCTGCGGTATGGGATTCTCCGCAGTGCACCAGGTGCGAGCAGCCGCATGCGAGGCATTGGAACGAGCCATCCTCGCCCCGTATCGCGAACGTGCCGGGCGAGGACTCGACAGACTCGCATCGGAATCACCCTCTTCTTCCCTCGCCGCCGTCGAAGAAGTCGCCAAATCCGCCCAAGCCGCCCCGGGAGAATACGACCGCGCCTCCGGTGAGGTCTGCGCGCTCGTCACTTCGCGCCGCGCCGCCGAAGCCGCCCGCACCGCCGGTGCGCACCGCGTGTACATGTCTGTCGATGACTTGATTTCCGCCGGTCTATCCCCTGCCGATTGCGCTGCGCAAGGGATCATTCCCGTACTTGACGAGGTTTCGCGCGAGATCGACCACGAAAGGCTCGATCCATGGCTGCTCACCGGTCTGCCCGCCGCCGTCGGGACCGTCTCCGAACTATCCCTCGGTGCTCGCCGCGGCGCCGATGTAGAGCTCCGCAGCTGCATCCCCGTGCACAACCGTGCGTGCATGCGCGAGCTTGCCGCACGCGGCGCACGTGGTGCCTGGCTCTCACCCGAGCTCACCCTCGCGGAAATCGAGCGCATCGCCCCACATCGCAGCAACATGAGCCTCGGCATCACGGTAATCGGCATGCCTCGCCTCATGACCAGCGAGCACTGTATCCTGCAGGTCGCCGGAGCCTGCATCCATGATTGCGCGCAGTGCCGTCTTCGCACGCGCGACTTCAAGCTGAAGAATATCGACGGACGCCTGCTTACCGTCCGCACGGGACTCAATGGCCGCAGCCGCCTGTATGACGGCGTGCAGCTGGACACGACACCCCAAATCCCCCAGCTGCTTCACGCGGGCTTGTCTCGCTTCCTTGTCGACGGAACATTGATGGATATCGATATGTTGACCCGAAGCATCATTCGGACAAAACGTGCCCTCGAGGCTGCGATGTCCGGACGCACTCCAAGCAAGCGCTTGCCTGGTACAAGCTCCGGTTGCCTCTTCCAGGGGGTCGAATAGCTCCATCACCGCCACTGCAAATTTGAAGGGGGACGGGACCTCATGCCTCGCCCCCCTCTTTGCCTCGATTTGCACGCACTTGATTGAAAAGCCCGCTGCACCTGCATATCGATATATATCGATATGTTGCCGAGGGTCCTCAGGGTGCATGAATGGGCTAGTCGGCTTGCATTCGGTCGAGAAGCCCGGTGCACATCCTGTACTCTGCGTCACCATCCGCCGCTGCGATGCGGTCGCGCTCCGTCGTGCTACTCCTCCTCTGGATACACAACACCCCAGTCACGGCGCAGGCGGGTCATGGTCTCCATCACATCCGACGCGTAATCGATGAGCTTAAGCTTTGACGCATCCCCGGCCACCGCCCTCTCCAGGTCGGCGATCTCATAGCAGAGCGCATATGCCTCAACACCAGAGCGAACCTCCTCACGGTGTCCATCGGCAGTCCAGACGATCGTCGCCCGATCCGCACGCGGATATGCCATGATCTCGATGTAGCAATTGTCAAAGCACAAGTCCGCACGCTTGGGCTGCTTGGCGTGCATCGTCAACGAGAACACGCCGAGCTGCCCCTGCGCATTGCGCGAAACAAATCCGCTCTCCTCATCCACTCCGGTCTTAAATACATTGGCCAGCGACACCACTTCGTTTGGTTGGCTCTCCATAAACAAGCGTGCGACCGAAAGCGCGTACACACCGATATCCAGCATTGCGCCGCCGGCAAGAGAACGGTTCCAAAAGCGGCTCTGAACATCCTCATAATCGTGAAAACTACCAAAGTTAACCTGGGCAAGACGCAGGCGCCCGAACTCATCATCGTCCGCACGGCGCATGAGCTCAGCATACAGCGGCATATGCAATACCGTGGTGGCATCCATGAGCACGACACCATGCTCATCGGCGATGGCGCGGGCCTCGATAAGCTCATCGGAATTAAGGGTAATCGCCTTTTCGCAGAGCACATGCTTTCCGGCCGCAAGGGCACCTCGAAGGTAGGCGATGTGCGTGTTATGAGGCGTGGTGATGTAGACGGCGTCAACCTCAGGATCGGCATAGAGCTCATCGATAGAGCGGTAAACGCGCCGGACGCCGTACTCGACCGCGAATGCCTCGGCCTTTTCCAATGTGCGATTGGCCACTCCATAGACTTTGCGCCCAGCAAGCGCGAGCGATTGGGCCATCTGTTTTGCGATCACTCCACACCCGATAACCGCCCACCTGAGCTCAGGTGCAACAAATATATCATCCGGGAACGGAATTCCCTCGACAGCTGCAAACGCGGCCTTTGCTGCAGCGGCGGCATCCAGCGAAACGGCATCGCTTGTGGTTAGAGCATCCATGTATACCCCATTTCCATGACGGATCGCGACGCTGCAATTGTGGCACAAGGACGAGCCTTTGCACCATATCGAAGATAGACGGCATGGAGGAGTCTCACGTTGAAAAGGGGGGCTAGAAATATGAAAGTGTACGTTTTGGGGAAGGTTTACCGTCTAGTTGGCCAATTAAGCGGGATGCTGAGCATCATTTCCGCAGGATTGAGTTGCTCGAGAGTCAATGCGACAGCCTCTTTACGTTAAAACCTTCCCCAAAACGTACACTTATAAAATCCGAACAGATGTTGTAAATAAAATACCCCCCGAACTGCACAGGGCAATCCAGGGGGGTGTAAAGGCGTTCTAAGAACTGGATCTTAGAACTTGTTGCCGCACTTCTTGCAAATGCGGAGCTTGGTCTTGTGACCGTCGAGCTCGCCAGCCTCGTGGCCAACACGGGTGCGCTTGTTGCACTCGGGGCAGATGAGCTGGACGTTGGAGACGTCGATCGGCATCTCCTTGTCGACGATGCCGCCCTGCTGACCGGCAGCGTTGGGCTTAACGGCCTTCTTGGCGACAGCAACGCCCTCGACGATAACCTTGCCCTCGGAAGGCAGCGCGCGCAGGACAACGCCCTGCTTGCCGCGATCCTTACCGGAGAGCACCTCGACCTTGTCGCCCTTCTTGATGGACATAGACATAGTGGTCTCTCCCTTACGTTAGAGGGTCTCGGGTGCGAGCGAGACGATCTTCATGTACTTCTTGTCACGAAGCTCGCGAGCGACGGGCCCGAAGATACGGGTGCCGACAGGCGAACCATCTTTGTTGATGACGACGGCAGCGTTATCGTCGAAACGGATGTAGGAACCGTCCTTGCGGCGGACCTCCTTCACCGTGCGCACGACGACGCAACGGACAACATCCTTCTTCTTGACGTTCGCGCCGGGCGTGGCCTCCTGGACGGCGGCCATGACGACGTCACCGATGCCGGCGTAACGGCGCTTAGAGCCGCCCAGCACCTTAATGCAACGAACCTTGCGCGCACCGGAGTTGTCGGCAACGTTCAGCATGGTTTGCATCTGAATCATGGTTGGAACCTTTCCGAACCTAAGCCGGCGAGAGGTGCGACCGCCCTTGATGGATACCCGGGGCATCCAAGCGGGCGCACATCACCGGAAAACTTACATCGACAAGCTTACTTGGCGCGCTCGATGATCTCGACGAGACGCCAACGCTTGGTGGCGGACAGCGGACGGGTCTCCATGATACGGACGGTATCGCCGACGCCGGCAGTGTTCTCCTCGTCATGGACGTGGAACTTCTTGCTGCTGGTCATCATCTTGCCGTACTTGGGATGACGCTTGCGCTCCGTGGTGGTCACAACAATGCTCTTGTTGCCCATGATGGAGGAAACGATACCCTGGCGGACCTTGCGCGCGTTGCGCTCAGTTGCTTCAGCCATTATCTACTCCTGTGCTACTCGGTGGCAGCGGACTTCTCCGCTGCGATCTGACGGGCACGCTGCTCGGTGAGGACACGAGCGATGTCCTTCTTCACGGTGGTCACGCGAGCGGTGTTGTCCAACTGGCTCGTGGCCATCTGGAAACGAAGGTTAAAGAGCTCGGCGCGGCAATCCTTCAGCTTCTCAGCCAGGGCCTCGTCGGAAAGCTCACGAATCTCTGCGGGCTTCATTACTTGTCCTCCCCGTTCTTAGCGCGGGTAATGATCTTGGTCTTGATCGGCAGCTTGTGCTGGGCAAGACGCAGGGCCTCGCGTGCGATCTCCTCGGACACGCCGGCGATCTCGAACATGACGCGACCCGGCTTGACGACGGCCACCCACTCCTCGGGGTTACCCTTACCGGAACCCATGCGGGTCTCCGCAGGCTTCTTCGTGATGGGCTTGTCCGGGAAGATGGTGATGTAGACCTTACCGCCACGCTTCATGTAGCGGGTCATGGCGATACGAGCGGCCTCGATCTGACGGTTGGTGATCCAGTGACGATCGAGGGCGACGATGCCATACTCACCGAAATGGAGCTCGGTGTTGCCCTTGGCCTGGCCCTTCATGGAGCCACGCTGCACCTTACGGTGAAGAATACGCTTAGGAGCGAGCATTACTGATTCCTCCTATCGTTGTTGCGACGACGAGGACGGGAGGTACCCTCGAGAGCCATGTTGGGAACAGGCTGGCCCGGGAGCTTCTCGCCCTGGTAGATCCATACCTTGACGCCGCAGGAGCCCATGGTGGTGCGGGCGGTAGCGGTGCCGTAGTCGATCTTGGCGCGGAGGGTGTGCAGCGGCACGCGACCCTCACGGTACCACTCTCGGCGGCCCATCTCAGCGCCGCCGAGACGACCGGAGCACTGGATACGGATGCCCTTGGCACCGGCCTTGCGAGCAGACTGAACAGCCTTGCGCATGGCGCGACGGAAGGCGACGCGGCCCTCGAGCTGCTCGGCGATGGACTGAGCCACCAGCACGGCGTCGAGCTCGGGGCGCTTGACCTCGATCACGTCGACGGACAGGTTGCCCTTGGAGACGCCGGCAACGCGCTCGAGCTCGGTGCGAAGACCGTCGATCTCGGAGCCCTTCTTGCCGATGACGACGCCAGGACGAGCGGTGAAGATGATGGCCTTCACCTTGTCGCCGGCGCGCTCGATCTCCACGCGGGAGACGGCGGCGCGGGCGAGGCGCTTCTCGAGGAAGCGACGAATCTCGATATCGTTGCCGAGAGTCTTAGCGTAATCCTTCTCAGCGAACCAGCGGGAGCGCCAGTTCTCGGTGATGCCGAGGCGGAAGCCAGTGGGATAGACTTTCTGACCCATGACGCTTAAGCCTCCTTTCGAGGAGCAACGATGACGGTGATGTGGCTCGTGCGCTTCAGGATGCGGGAAGCGGAGCCCTTGGCGCGAGGACGGATGCGCTTGAGCGTCGGGCCCTCGTCGACATAGGCGGCCTTGACGACCAGGTCGTCGGCGCGCATCTGGTTGTTATGCTGGGCATTGGCGACGGCGGAACGCAGGACCTTCTCCACATCCACGGCGACAGAGCGCGTGCAGAAGTGGAGGATGTCGAAGGCCTGGGCGACGTTCTTGCCGCGGATCAGATCGATCACGAGGCGAGCCTTGCCGGGGGAAACGCGCACGTACTTAGCCGTAGCGCGGACCTCGCGGGTCTCGGTGGAAGTAGTAGCCATTTACCTAAACCCCCTATTTGGCCTTGTGCGCACGGAAGGTACGGGTGGGCGCGAACTCGCCCAGCTTGTGACCAACCATGGACTCGGTGACGTACACGGGAACATGCTTGCGGCCGTCGTGAACGGCGATGGTGTGACCAACCATCTCGGGGAAGATGGTGGACGCACGGGACCAGGTCTTCACGACGTCCTTCTTGCCAACCTCGTTCATCGCGATGATACGCGAGAGGAGGCGCGCCTCTACAAACGGGCCCTTTTTGAGACTTCTGCTCATAAGTGCTTTCTCCTAACGGGTATCGATTACTTCTTGCGACGACGGATGATGAGGTCGTTGGACGCCTTCTTCTTGTTGCGGGTGCGGTAGCCCTTGGACGGGGTGCCCCACGGAGAGACGGACGGACGACCGGAGGTGTGCGAGCGACCCTCGCCACCGCCGTGCGGGTGATCGACCGGGTTCATGACGGTACCGCGGACGGTCGGGCGGACGCCCATCTTGCGATGACGGCCGGCCTTGCCGATCACGATATTGGCGTGCTCGGAGTTGCCGACCTCGCCGATGGAGGCGCGGCAGGTCACGAGAACGCGACGCATCTCGGAGGAAGGCATGCGGATGATCGCGTACTTGCCCTCCTTACCCATGAGCTGGCAGGCGGTACCAGCGGAACGGGCGATAGCAGCGCCCTTGCCAGGCTGGAACTCGATGGCGTGGATGAGGGTACCCACGGGAATCTCGGACAGCGGCATCGCGTTGCCCGGCTTGATGTCGGCGCCGGCACCGGAGACGACGGTGTCGCCGACCTTGAGGCCCTTGGGGGCCAGGATGTAGCGCTTCTCGCCGTCCACGTAGTGAAGCAGGGCGATGCGAGCGGAGCGGTTCGGGTCGTACTCGATGGTAGCGACCTTGGCCGGCACGCCGTCCTTGTTGCGCTTGAAGTCGATGACGCGGTACTGACGCTTCACACGGCCACCCTGGTGGCGCATGGTGATGCGACCGGCGTTGTTACGACCGGCCTTAACCGGCAGCGGCTCGAGAAGGGACTTCTCGGGCGTGGTGCAGGTGATCTCGGAGAAGTCCGCGATCGTCTGCCAGCGACGGCCGGCGCTGGTCGGCTTAAGGTGCTTTACAGCCATTCCTTATCCCTTTCATATCGGTCCGTTGGCCACTGCAAGCCGGGATTGTGGATGCAGTGACACCGGATTACCACGGCTCCGGGCGTTTCCTATTAATACGCACGGAGCACTTGAGCCTGCCTCCCCTATTCGAAGAGGCAAGCATCAAGAACTAACATAGGCGTGAATTACGCCTGGGTGCCGAAGACCTCGATGGTCTGACCCTCGGCCACGGTGACGATGGCCTTCTTCCAAGAACGGGTCTTGCCAGCGACATAGCGAACGCGCTTGGTCTTGGGCTTGACGTTCAGGGTGTTAACGCGAACAACCTTCACGCCGAAAATCTCCTCGACGGCGTCCTTGATCTGGAACTTGTTGGCGTCCTTGGCAACCTCGAAGGTGTACTTGTTCTCCTCCATGGCGGAGTAGGAACGCTCGGACACGATCGGGCGGATGATGATCTCGTGAGCGGTCATTTAGGCGAGCACCTCCCCGAAGTGAGCAGCGACGTCGGCGGGCATCAGCAGAGCGCCGTTGTTGACGAGGTCATAGGTGTTGGCCTCGGCGGGCGTGATGATGAACGTCTTGGGGATGTTGCGGAAGGAGAGGTAAGCGTTGATGTCATCCTCGCGAACGATGATGGTCAGACGCTTGCCCTCGATGCCCAGAGCCTTGAGCATGGCGACGGCAGCCTTGGTGGAAGGCTTCTCGAAGCCGTAATCGTCAACGAGAACGAGCTCGTTGTCGCGGAGCTTGGCAGACAGGGCGGAGCGCATGGCGAGCTTGACCTCTTTGTTGTTCATGCGCTTCACGTAGGTGCGGGGCTTGGGCCCGAAGATCACACCGCCACCACGCCACTGAGCGGCGCGGATGGAGCCCTGGCGGGCACGGCCGGTGCCCTTCTGACGCCAAGGCTTCCTGCCGCCACCGGAGACCTCGGAACGGCCCTTGGTGGACTGAGTGCCCTGACGCCAGCAGGCCTGCTGGCACTTGACGATGTGGTGCATGACGTGGATGTTCGGCTCGATGCCGTACACGGCGTCAGCGAGCTCGGCCTCGGCGACCTGCTTGCCCTCGACGTTCTTCACTTCAAACTTAGACATAGCGACGGTCCTCCTTTACGCCATGCGGATGGCGACCAGACCGTTCTTGCCACCGGGCACGGCGCCCTTGACAAGCATGAGGTTCTGCTCGGCATCAATGCGGACAACGGAGAGGTTCTTCACGGTCACACGGGCGTTGCCCATGTGGCCGGCCATCTTGACGCCCTTGAGGACGCGGGCCGGGTAAGCGCACTGACCGATGGAACCGGGGTGACGCTGGATGTGGGAACCGTGGGACATGGGACCGCGGCGCTGGTTCCAGCGCTTGATGCGACCCTGGAAGCCCTTACCCTTGGAGGTGCCGATGACATCGACCTTGGCGACGTTCTCGAAATCAGCGACGGTAACGACGTCGCCGACCTTGTGCTCCTCGCCGTTCTCGACGCGGACCTCACGAAGGTAACGGACGGGCTCGACGCCGGCCTTAGCGAAGTGACCAGCCATGGGCTTGTTCACGTGCTTGGACCTGATGTCGCCGAAGCCGATCTGGACGGCGTTATAGCCGTCGGTCGCCTCAGTTTTAACCTGCGAGACGGTGCAGGGGCCAGCCTGGATGACCGTGACGGGGACGACGTTATCGTCCTCATCCCAAACCTGGGTCATGCCGATCTTGCGGCCGAGAATCATGTTGATCATTCGATCTCCAACTCTCGGTGGTCTTGGGACATTGCACGCGCCCCTTGCGCGTGCCCCTAGAGGACCACATACGGATTTGCGCGCCACTCCTTGCATTCGCTTTGACCCCTTGTGCGCGGCAACCCATTTGCGCAGGTAGATGGTCTAGGCAGAATCCTCCTAGTGGACACAGCTCGTTTAGTATACACGCCTGCGGGCGTCTCCATATTGTCTTCGCAATGTTTTTGCAGGTGAAGGGCGCCGCCTTGGCTTCCGGCCTCATCGATGCACCTCCCATGCTCGGCACGGCACGCGCATAGCGCTGCGGCATGGCACGGCGCGCGGCTTTGCGGAGATGCCCAGACCTCGAAACCAGCAAACCTCAAAACCAGCAATAATGGAACAACGCTCAGGATAGCGCATGCGCGTACGAGCGCGAGCCCGGAATCTGAGCTCAGGCATGCGTCACTCGCTGCGAAGAGCCTCCACGGGGTCGCGGCGGGCGGCGCTGCGACTGGGAATGAGCCCGGCTATGACGGTGAGGGCCACGCTGATGAGGATGAGGATGAGCGCGGAGGAGATGGGCAGGCGCATCACGTCCTCCACGTGGTGCACGGCCAGGGCCCACGCGTTCACGGGGAGCGAGACGGCAGCCACCACCGCTATGGCGAGCACACCCGCGATGAGGCCCTCGATGAAGGTCTCGGCGTTGAAGACGTTGGCGATATTGCGCTTGGAGGCGCCCATCGCGCGCAGGATGCCGATCTCCTTCTTGCGCTCGAGCACGCTGATATAGGTGATGATGCCGATCATGATGGAGCTCACCACGAGCGAGATGCTCACGAAGGCGATGAGCACGAGCGAGATCATGTTGACGATGCTCGTCACACTTCCCATGAGCGCGCCCATGTAATCCGTGTAGACGATGACCTTATCGTCCTCTCCCGCGGTGCGCATGCCCTCGTTGTAACGGTCGATCGCCCCGAGCACCGCGTCTTTGGCCTCGAAGTCAACGGGATAGATGCTCACGGACTGCGGGTCGGCTTCGTCGGCATATCCCAAGGTCGTCAAATTGTTGTCGTAGGTGAGCCTGCCGGCGTTGGCATAGCTCGCCATGAGGGACGCGAGGTCCTCGGCATCCATGTTGAAATGAATGGCACGCGCGAAAGCCGCGCCGTCGACCGAGAACGCCTGCCGCATGTTGGCAGCGAGACGCTGGGCGAGCTGAGGCGCGACCGCTGCGAAGGTACGGCCGAGCCCTTCCTGAAGCTGCGTGCCGACTGCCGTGGCGAGTTGGGCGGAAACCGCATCGGCCACGTCCTTGAGCGCGGTCGTCATATAGGGAGCAAGCCGGTCGCCCACGTAGGCGCGCACGATCTTATCCAGACGATCGGCCACGGGCTTGCCCGCCACGGCCGCCACCTCATCGAGCAGCGCAGAGCCACCCTCGGGCTCCGTCGACCGTGAGTAGGCGACGAACTGTTCGACGAGCCTTTCGCCAAAATCAGGCTCGCCTGGGTGCAGGCCCGTGCCATGCGCGGGCAACCATCCCGTGATGAAACGCTGCACAAAGACGCCCGAGAGCTTTGACACGAGCCCGAGCTGGTTCTTGTCGAGTACGGGATCACTCGCAAGATCGCCCAAGATACCTTCGAAATCCGGCAGCGGCGCACCCGAGAGGGCGCCGGCAAGATCGACCCCCTCGAGAGCGCCCGATATGTCAATGTCCACGCCGCCCATATCGAACCCGGCGAAATCAAGACCTGAGAGATCGAACCCCGCACCGAGCTTGGCCGCATCGATGTTGAAGGCCGCGCGCAGCCCCGCCTCGTCCACGGAGAACAAGCTCGCCAAGTCTATGCCGTGCTTTGCCTCCTCCTGCAACGTCGCGAACGGTTTGCCGGTGAAGACGTCCACCTCAGGCTCGGCGAGCTGCGCCCGCACGATCTGCGAATTCGCGGCGCGCTTCATGAGCTCGTCGGTCAGGCCGCCGGTATAGGCGATGCCCTGCGAGAGCGCGGCGGACTTTGCCGTGGGGCTCGGTTGGACGATGCCCACGATCTTGAGGTCCAGGCCCTGATTCACCTGACCCGCCATAAACGAGGCATCGTCTGACATATCGGTCCAGCCGCCCGTCTCAGCGTTGCGACGATACGAATCGGAGGCGGCGAGAACCTTGAATGTCATGCCGAGCGCGTCGTCATAAGTGAAATCTTCGGCGACTTCGGGAACGTCGACTTCCCCCGCGCCGCTCATGGTGCGCTCGACCATCCGGTCGAGCGCGGCCGGATCGAGCACGCCCATGCTGTACAGCGTGAAGTCCGATACCTCGCCGCGAGCCGAGAGCACGAGGACGCACTCATCGGCCGCCTTGGCCCAGCGGCCGGCGACCACATCGTACTGCTCGTCGAGCAGCTCTGGATTGTCGATCATCTCACTGAACGCCGTGGCGCCCGTCATCATGGTGCCCGCCATCGCGGCGCTCGACGCCCCGCCGCTCATGGCAGTCGTCATCGCGTTGGGCGACAAGCGCACCGGCCCCTCCGAGGTATCGGGGCGATACACGAGCGGCGTGATGCCATAGTCGTACTGGATGGCCGACACCTCGCCCTCGAGCTCCTTGGCGTCTTCATCCAAAAAGCTCTTGAAGCTCGCCATATCGTTGGATTTCACACTCGCGAACATATCGGAGAGCATCGTGAATATCGGAATGGGCTGCTTCGGGTCCACCTCGCGGTCTCCCCCGACATCGCCAGATGGCACCTCGGAGCCGTCGGATGCGCCCCCGGGCGCGCCCTCCCCAGATGCGGCAGCGTCCCCCGTCATCATACTCGTGAGGTCGTAGCTCTGCCGCGCGATGGTGAGCGGATAGCTCGACAGCGTGTCCTGCTCGACTTTGGCGATGTAGCCGTTCACGCCGTTGGAGAGCGCCAAAATCGCCGCGATGCCGATGATGCCGATCGACCCGGCGAAGGCCGTCATGATGGTGCGGCCCTTCTTGGTCATGAGGTTGTTGAATGACAGTGAGAGCGCGGTGAGCAGGCCCATCGAGGAGCGGTGCGCGAGTCCCTCATCGGGATGGGCGGCGGCGGCATGCGCTCGCTCGGCCTCCCCTTCCGTCACGGGGCGCGTATCCCCGGCGAGGCGCCCGTCCTTGATGCGCACGATGCGCGTCGCGTAATCTTCGGCGAGCTGCGGGTTATGTGTGACCATGATCACGAGCCGCTCGTGCGCGACCTCTGCGAGCAAATCCATCACCTGGATGCCCGTCTCGGTGTCGAGGGCGCCCGTGGGTTCGTCGGCGAGCACGATCTCGGGATCGTTCACCAAGGCGCGGGCGATGGCGACCCGCTGCATCTGACCGCCCGAGAGCTGCGACGGCCTCTTGCCCACATGCGCGCCCAGACCCACCCGCTCGAGCGCGGAGCGTGCGCGGCGCTCTCGCTCCGCACGGTCCACGCCCGCCAACGTGAGCGCGAGCTCCACGTTGGCGAGAATCGTCTGATGCGGGATGAGGTTGTAACTCTGGAAGATGAAGCCCACGCGATGATTGCGATACGCATCCCATTCGGCATCCGCATAGTCGCGCGTCGAGGTTCCATTCACCACGATATCGCCCGAGTCGGCGCGATCGAAGCCGCCCAATATATTCAAGAACGTGGTCTTGCCAGAGCCCGATGGTCCCAGGACCGCCACGAATTCGCTATCCCGGAAGGTGACGGACACGCCGTCCAGGGCCCGCTGGACCAAGCCCCCGGTCTTATATGTCTTGCCGATGTCGCGAATCTCGATCATGCGCAACCTATCCATGTGGTGTCATATTCGCTTTTCGTACCCACATTCGCCGTGTTTAGGCGAACGCGGGGCACGACGCAAAGAGCCGATGCGGAAACGCCGATGAGGGGGGCCGAAAGGCCGAAGCCCATCCCCCGGCGGCGGTGGCTGGCAAATCCGTCCGAGGGCCTACTCCGAAAGCTCGCCCACGGCCACGCGCTCGGCAAGGCGCGCGTCGGTCCACTGGCGGGCAAGCTCGTAGAGCACCGCCACGATGGGAATGAAGAACACGATGCCCACGATGCCAAAGAGCTTGCCGCCTACAAGCGCGGCGATGAGGGTCCACAGCGCGGACAGCCCCACGGAGGAGCCCACCACATGCGGATAGATGAACTGGTTCTCGACGAACTGGACGGCCAGGTACACGATCACGCAGATAATCGCCTGGCCGGGCGAGGCGAGCAGGGTGAGGAACGCGCCGATGGCGCACGACGCAAATGCGCCCACATACGGCACGAAGGCGAAGACCGCGGTGAGGAAGCCGATAAGCCCGGCATACGGCAGTCGGAACAGGGAGAACGCGATGAAGATGAGCGTACCCAAGATACACGCCTCCAAGCACTGCCCCGAGAGGAACTTGGAGTACATGTCGGTCGCCAACGCCGCGACATGGCGGATGCGGGCGGCGTGGCGCGGGTCGAGATGCGCGTCCATCACACGGTCGACCTGGCGGCCGAGCACGCGCTTGCTCGCCAAAACGTACACGGCGATGACAAAGGCGAACACCGTGCTCGAAACCACCGAGACGGTGGAGCGGGCGGCGGCGAACACCGAAGTGGCGATGGAGCCGAGGCCGAAATTCATGAGCCCCTGCAGGCCCTCGGAGCGCGAGGCCGTCGCGGAAGGCTGCAGCCAGGCCATGAGCTTGTCCACCTCCACGCCCTCGGCCGCCAGGGCGCGCTCGATGTCGGGCAGGCGCTCGGCGAGCAGGGGCGCGACGGAGCGAGCGGAGGCGATGAGCTCGGGCACGAGCATCGTGACGGCCACGACGGCCACGCCGGTGATGGCGATGAGCACCAACACGATGCTCCCCGTCGTCACGAGACCCTGCTGAGGACGCCTATCCTCTGGAAGACGCTCGACCAGGCGGCCGATCAGGCGCTCCATGCCCGAAACGGGCACATTCAGCACGAAGGCGAATCCGAGGCCGAGCAGCACCGGGAAGAAGATGTCGATGACGGCTGACAGGGCGCCGATCACCACGTCGAGGTGCATGACGGCGGCGTACAGGCAGACCCCGAACGCGATCAACGAGGCGGCGCGGCGCGATTTCTCATCGGACATGGGCTTCCTTACATGAGGGAGGCGCCCACGGCCCCTCAAGACCCCGGGCGCCACACGATTTTGAGCCTTATACCCAATCTTTTGCGCGCATCACACAGGCACCCACCCGCGTGCTCAATCGCCCACGGACAGCACGTCTCCGGACGGGGCGATATCGGCGCGGCCTGTTTTAAGGAAGGTGTAGATGGCCTTCGAATAGTATGCCGAGCCGAGCTCCGAGGGATGGGAGTAGTCACGCAGGAAATACCGGTCATACTCATGGCCGGAGAAATCCGCGACCTGAAATCCCGCATCGGCGGCCGCGTCGCGCACCATGCGATAGTACTGTTGGCGGATCTCGCGCGTGTAGACGGTCCGGTCGTAGGCCTCCCCCTTGACGGGCTGAATCACGATGAGCGGCTCAACCCCCGTCTCGCGGCACACGTCGAGGACCATCTTGAAGTCCTCGAACTCCTGCGAGCTGAAGTACGCGTCGCCTCGCACCTTCCAGTTCTTGTTCGCACCCTCAAGCCACGTCTCGAAATGCTTCCCGTACCAGGTGTCGTTCATTCCGAGGTCGTTGGCCGTCGCCTGAGACCGAGCGGCGCGATCGGCCTCGGTGAACACCGCATCCCAATCGGGGGCGCCGGTCGCGCGGACCGGTTGCGTGGTCGACGCGTCGTCCAAAGCATGGGAATCCCGTCCGTCCAGCGCCAGGTCGTGCGCGAGGCGCACGTCGGATGCCAGGGTCCCCACCGCCTCGTCCACGTCGTGCACGAGGCGCTCGACGGGCCCCTCGTCCACGGGCTCCCCGGCACCGTACTCGGCCGCGCGCTCGGCCACCCGACGCTTCAACTCATCCGAAATATCGCCGTTCTCCATGAACGCCTCGAAGGCCCCGGGCGAGTACACGCCGGGGAAATCACGCGCGGGGCGGCGGTAGGTCATGAACCATTGGATGCTCGGGAAAAGCACCACGCGCCGCGGAGCATCGGCCACGGAGGCAAAGGCGCCGATCTCGATGGCCTGCCACAGGTCCGCGCAACCCGCGCGACCCGCCATCAGGGTGCCCACATCGTAGGTACCGGGGGCGAGCAGATTGCCCGGATGGGAAAAGCCCGCCGACTTTGGATTAAGCTCCGAAGACCCGAACACCGGGGCGACCGACTCACCGCGCTCGACGCTGTTTTCATATTGGCCCCGCATGAGCTGCCAGCTCGACACCTCCTGCG
>JAHHSP010000010.1 GCA_020025115.1 Collinsella sp.
ATGCGCTCCTTCGCCTCATCGAAGCGATCCTGCGTCCACTGCGTGTCGATGTCGGAGATGAACCCGCCCATCTTGGGCTCGGCAAGCGTGACCGTCACCGGGATCTCGATCGGCTTGACGGCGGCTTGGCCGCCCGCGGTCGACTTGGGTGCGACCACGACGGCGGTCTCACCCTCCGACTTGCCCGTCACCACGCCCTCGGCATCGACCTCAGCGATCTTGGAATCCTTCGACGTGAAGGTCAGGTCCCGATTCGTCACGTAATCGGGAGCCAGGTCCAATTCGATGGACTGGTGACCCATCAGGGGAATATCGATGTTTTGAGCATCGGTTGCGAGCGCGAGCTTGCTCGGCGCATAGGGGCCGTGCTTCACGACGACCTTGGCGCAATCCATGGTGTAACCGGTCGACCGGTCGTTCTTGGTTCCGGTGGCCTGGGCGCGCAAGGTGTGCAGCCCCTCATCCAGCCCGTCGATGGTTCCGATGAACTCACAGGTCTGATTGCTGGGGTTGTACAGATCGCCCTCGATGGTGCGCTTTTCCGCGCCCGGCTTCTCCGGGTCGACCGTATAGCTGACTTTGCCCATCATGCGGTTCTTGCCCGAGTAGATATCGATGGCCGTGCCGTCGAACGTCACCTCGTACCACAGGTCTTGCCTGGCCTGCTCCGCGCTTGAGGGATTTTTGGACCAGTAGTGATCCTCGGTGCCCTCCTCACCGATGGACCATCCGGCATCGGGCGAATACGTGAAGTAATTGCCGTCCCGATGGCTCTCATCCTGCTGTTGGGTATGGGGTATCGTCGTCTCGATCAGACGGTCCTGGCTCTTAGCCGTGGCGGCGTGAACGGCAGGGGCACCCAGCCCCCCGCACGCAAGCAGGCCGGCCAGCAACAGGCATATTCCTCGCCTGCGCACTCCATGCACCATGCATCTCTCCTTTCGCCGGGAGGCAGAAGCCGTAGGCACGCGAGCGCGCGACAAAGCGTCCGCCTTCCAACTCAACATATGGCCTTCATAACCTGCCTATATTCCCACTCTTGATATAGGGACTCGAACTCATGTCAAGTCATTTCGGCGAATAGCGGATATTTTCGGCGGGCGGTACATACTGGTATTAGATTGTTATAACAAACTGGCCATTCACCAAAGATACCAGGTGTTCTTCACGGCAGTGGAACAGACCCACAGGCTGTTTTCGCTGGTAATCAAACTGGCTCTATACTGGTATTATGCATTTCCTTCATCCAGCTCGCTCCGACTCCCCGATCCATATGGCACATGAATTCGATCTGACAGGTGCGAAAGAAAGAAAAGGGTATCTGGAGCAATCGGGCCGGCAGCGATACCGCCGCCGGCCCGTCATCATACGATGGTGCCCCCGATACGATTCGAACGTACGACACCCGCTTTAGGAGAGCGGTGCTCTATCCCCTGAGCTACGGAGGCATTACCATGGACGCGCGCGAACCCGTACCCGACGGGAATTCCCCGATACGAAAACATGCGCGCAAGGGTATTCTAGCGGTTTTTGCGGAACAGTGACAGAGCGCCGCGCTTGATCACGTCAAAGAAGCTCAGGGACCGCAGAAGCTTGTCCTCTGGAACATGCTCGCGTATGGCGCGCAATGTAGCCTTATTATCCCTCGTGGAAAACGAAAACCCGCTTTCGCTGCCTTTCACGAAAATCGCGAAACGCGAGATCTTCTTGCCGCCGAACAGCACCGACGCCGCTACGTGATCGACCTCGGACCAGGGAATCTGAATGAAGTCCTCGGGGTTCTTCTCGTTATAGAACTCGAAGGCGTTGTTGCCGAGCATCACCGATCCATAGGTCGCCATCCCGTGAAACGACGTGGCTTTCTCCGTGTAATAGACCGAGCTGTTCTGCGATTGCGCCATCTCTACATCCTCCTCCGCGCTTCCCTGCATGCTCAGCCGGGAACGTTCGCGTGCCAAAATCTCGCCAGACGTTTTTGAAAAAATATACGGCCGTGGCCGGAGCTCCCGCAAGTACGGAAAAGCCGCGCCGCTGCGAATGGATGGCCATGGCAGCGGCGCGGCTCGAGGCTCAGGCGCACAAGGGGCACCCGATACCGAAGCGTCTTACATAATGCCGAGCAGGCGGGCGACGATACCCACGGCGAACAGGGCGATGATGATGACGATCGGAGAAACCTTCTTCTTGAGCAGCTGGCAGCACAGGAGCGTGAGGCCCACGGCGGCAAGACCGGGAATCAGCTGGTCGAGATTGGCCTGGAGCGTGGTCACCTTGGCGACCTCGAGGCCGGTGGGGCCGAGTGCCGCGAACTGGCTCAGGGCCTCATGGATACCCTCGGCACCCGCGGGCAGGTTCGCCCAGTCGATGTAGGCGCCCGGGGACTGCTGGACCGTTGAGACGATCGGGGTGAAGGAGATGCTCACCCAACGCTGCACGAGCGCGCCGATGATGAACATGCCCAGGATGGAGGCACCCTCGGTAATCTTGCCCATAAGGCCGCCGGAAAGGTCCTTCGTGATGGACGTGCCCACCTTGTAGCCAAACTCCTGGGTGTACCAAAGGAACGCGATACGGATGATGTTCCACGCGAAGAAGAACAGCAACGGGCCCATGATGGAGCCGCCGAGCGCCAGAGAGGCGCCGAGCGCACCGAGAATCGGGCGAAGGGTGAACCAAAAGACGGGATCGCCGACGCCGGCCAGCGGGCCCATCATGCCGACCTTCACGCCCTGGATCGCGGCATCCTCAACCTGGGCGCCGTTGGCGCGATCTTCCTCAAGCGCGAGGGTGACGCCGATGACGGGAGCCGACACGTACGGGTGCGTGTTGTAGAACTCCATGTGACGCTTGAGCGCCGCGATCTGGTCCTCCTTATCGGAGTAGAGCTTCTTGATCGCGGGGATCATCGAGAAGCACCAGCCGCCGTTTTGCATGCGCTCGTAATTCCACGAGCCCTGCAGGAACTGATGACGCATGCACACCGACATGCGGTCGGACTTTGAAAGCTGAACCTTGTTCTCTGCCATGATGTACGTCCTCCCTTCCTTACTCGTAATCGTTCAGGATGTCGCCGAGCGGATCGCCGGTGCCGGTGGAGCCGCCGCTGTTCTTGGCCAGATCCTTGAGGCCGAGATACAACAGGGCGAGGGACACGCCGATGACGCCGAGGGCGATGAGCGTGAGCTGGGGGATGGCGGCGAGGACGAAGCCGAGCGCGAAGAACGGCCAGACCTCCTTGGTCGCCATCATGTTGATGACCATGGCGTAACCGACAGCGGCGACCATGCCGCCGCCGACGGCCATGCCGCCGGACAGCCATGCGGGCATCATGTTGAGCACGTTGGTCACGATCTCGGGAGAGACGAAGCACAGGGCCACGGCCGGAATGGCGATGCGGACGCCCTGCATGAGGATGGCCAGGATCTGCCACAACTCGACGCCCTTGAAGTCGCCCTTCTCGGCGGCGGCGTCCATGGCGTGAACCATGGGGATGGCCAGCGTGCGGCAGAGCATCGTCAGGAACAGGCCGGCCACGGACAGCGGCACGGCGAGTGCGATGGAGGTGGTGATGGCGGTCTGGGAGTCGGCCGTGCCACCGTCGAGCGCGAGCACCATGATGATGGCGGACGCGACGGAGGCCAAGGCCGCGTCGGGCGCGATGGCGGCGCCGACGTTCGCCCAACCGAGGGCGATCATCTGCAGGGAGCCGCCGAGCATGACGCCCTCCTGCAGGTGCCCGGTCACGAGACCGATGAGCGTGCAGGCCACGAGCGGCTGGTGGAACTGGAACTCATCCAGAACGCCCTCCATACCGGCCAGCAGCGCGATGATGGCGATCAAAACGATCGAAAGTGCTGACATATTCCCTCCTTTACCGGGCGGCCAGCTCGGACTTGGCCTTCTTGATCATCGCGTCGAAAGACTCGGCGGAATCGGCCGGAACCTTGCGGATATCGAAGGTGATGCCGCGATCGGCGAGCTTCTCGAGCGTCTCGATGTCGTCGCCATCCATGGCGATGGCGTTGGTCACGACGACCTTGCCCACGGAGTGGGCCATGGAGCCGAGGTTGACTTCCTTGATGTCCACGCCGCCCTCGACCGCGCGCAGCAAATCCTGCGGGGTCTCGAACAGGAGCATGGCCCTGGTGGCGCCGAAGCGCGGGTCCTTGGCGACCTCGATCATCTTCTGGACCGGGACGACATGGGCCTTCACTCCGGGAGGCGCGGCCTCCATGATCATGGACTTGCGCAGGTCGTCATGGGAAACAGCGTCGGACACGACGATGATGCGATCGGGCTTGGTCATCTTGGTCCACGTAGTTGCCACCTGACCATGGAGCAAGCGGGTGTCGACCCGGGCGAGCACGAACTTGATATGGCCGTCGCCCAGGACCGTCCCCTCGGGAATGGCGCCCTGGTGGACGGTCTGCGCCGTGACCGCCGAGGGCTTGGCCTCCGCGGGCTCGAGCATCTCGGGCTTGACGCGAACGCCGGCCCGGGCCTCGGAAATGACATGCTTGGCGATATCGTGAGCCGTCTTAGATGCGTCGAAGCGAGCGGTGTACACCTCGACGAGCATCGGCAGGTTCACGCCGGTCAGGATCGCCCAACCGGGATGGGCGTCCGACAGGCCGCTGATCTGGTTGAAGGGAGTGCCGCCCCACAGATCGACGAGGAACAAGACGTCCTCGGGATCGTCGAAGGAAGCAACCGCCTCTTCCACCTTCTGGCGGAAATCATCCGGACCCATGCTCGGCATGAGGGAAACCGTGGCGACGTTGGGCTGGTCGCCGAAGACCATCGAACCGGTCATCTTGAGACCCTCTGCCAAGTCCCCATGACTTGCCAAAACGATAGATACCATCACACAACCTCCTCTGTTGCTACACGTTTTGAACACAACGTATGTAATGGTATGCCGCTCATCCGCGGTATACAACCCTTCATCGAACTGCGGGAATAGTGCATATCCCCTGATAGATGGGTCGCTAATTCAATTTGATTTTTGACAGAATCCTTATTTATGCAGCTAGATATCCATGTGCATGTATATATTTGCAAATCATCCCATTACCAAGCACATATAAAGGCCCCTGGGATACCACTCGGCGAACGGTACCCCAGGGGCCTTGAGTGACACCTGCGGCCAAATCGACTCGGCACATAGCCGATGCGGCTCGATTGGAACGGGGCCCAAATCGAGCCGCGGATCGCGGCGGGATGCTTAGGCGAACTGGCTCCGGTACAGGTCGGCATAAGGACCGTTTTCGGCAAGAAGCTCCTCGTGGGTGCCCTGTTCGATGATGGTGCCCGCGCGCATGTGCAAGATCAGGTCGGCGTCCACGATGGTGCTCAGGCGATGTGCGATCACAAAGCTGGTGCGCCCGCACATGAGCGCCTCCATCGCCTGCACGATGTCGCGCTCCGTCCGCGTGTCCACGCTCGATGTCGCCTCGTCCAAGATGAGGATCTTCGGATCGCACAGGATCACGCGTGCGATGGTGAGCAGCTGGCGCTGGCCTTGGCTGATGCTCTCCGCGTCGTTCTCGATACGCGTGTCATATCCCTGCGGCATCGTGCGGACGAAGTGGTCCACGTGCGCCATCTCGGCTGCGCGCACGATCTCCTCGCGAGTGGCGTCGGGGCGGCCGTAGGCGATGTTCTCGGCGACCGTTCCATCGAACAGCCACGCATCTTGCAACACCATGCCAAAATTCGCGCGCAGGTCCGCACGGGTCATGGCTCGGGTATCCGCACCGTCGAGCTCGATCGAGCCTCCCCCTATCTCGTAAAACCGCATGAGCAGGTTGATGAGCGTGGTCTTGCCGGCACCCGTGGCACCCACAATGGCCACCTTCTGCCCGGGTTTCACATGGAACGTCACATCGCGCATGAGCGGCTTATCCGGGTCATATCCAAAGCGCACGCGGGTAAAGTCCACACGGCCCTCCACGGCGGAAGGCAGCTGAGCGGCGGTCTCGGGCACCGGGTCGGGCTCGACCTCCTCCTCATCCAGGACGTCGAACACCCGCTCCACGCTGGCCAGCGCGTTTTGCAACGTGTTGATGGTGAACGACAGCTGCGTGAGCGGCTCGGACGCCTGGTGGATGTACTGAAAGAACGCCTGGAACACACCGATGGTGATCTGGCCGCCCACGAGCATGCCACCCGCCACCACGGCGATCAGCACCTGAGCCAGACGGATGACGAAGCGGATCAGCGGGCTGATGGCGTTGGTGGCAAAGTCCGCGCGCCGGCTGACGCGCGCGAGCTTGTCGGACAACTCGTGCACCCTCGCCGAGCTCGATTCCTCACGGTTGAAGCTCTTGATGATGAGGCGGCCCGAGTAGGCCTCCTCCACCGTCGCGGTGAGTTCGCCCACATAACGCTGGCGCTCGGCGGCGAGCCTGAGCGTCCACCTCGACACGCCCTTGGTGATGAGAATCGACACGAGCGCGAAGACCAGGAAGATCGCCGTCAGGAGAACGCTGTAGCGAAGCATCATGTACAGCGCGCCGATGATGGTGCCCACCGCGCTCATGAGCTTGAGCAGCCCGGTCTGCAGCACCTCGGACATCTTGTCCAGGTCGTTCGTGGCGCGGCTCACCACCTCGCCGGGCTTGTGGCCGTCGTAGAACTTCAGCGGCAGGCGGTTGAGCTTCCCCGCCACGCTGCGGCGGAGCGAGAGGTTGAGCTTCTCGGCAAAGCCCGCCATGACGAAGCACTGCACTGAGTACAGCGCGCAGGCACCCGTCCAGATGGCGAAATAGATGGCCAGCTCGCGGCCGCCGGTCTCCCAGCCCACCGTGAAGGCGCGGCCCTCGGCGAACGCATCCCGGATGTTGGCCCACAGCACGTCGATCACGCGGGCGCTGTACGCCGGCGCGGCAACGTGGAAGACCGTGTACACGAGGATCGCGGCGATCACCACGCCGAAACGCCAGCGCTCCCCCGCCGCGGCACCCCACAGGCGGCGCACCGTGCCCCAGGTGTCCTTGGGCACCCCGAGTTCCTCCTCGGGCGTGCCGGAGGCGTCGGCCATGGCCTGAGCATCGTCGATGGCACCCTGTTTGCGTTCGCGCTCGATGCGGGCGTTCTCGGAGAACAGCTCATCGGAGCCGTCGTCGCGTCTTTTCCCATCCCACGCCATGCTACTCGCCTCCCTTCATCTGGCTCTCCGCGATTTCGCGATACACCTCGCAGCCCTCCATGAGCTCCCCGTGCGTGCCCTTCCCCACGATGCGCCCGTCCTTGAGCACGACGATCTGGTCGGCGTGCAAGATGGTGTTGATGCGCTGCGCGATGATGAGCACGGCGGCGTTGCGCGTCTCGGGCTTGAGGGCGCGACGCAGGGCCGCATCGGTCTTGAAGTCGAGGGCGGAGAAGCTGTCGTCGAAGACGTAAAGGTCCGCATGCTTCATGAGGGCCCGGGCGATGGCCAGGCGTTGTCGCTGGCCGCCGGAAAAATTCGTGCCGCCCTGAGCCACGGGGGCGTCCAGACGCTCGGGCAGGCCCCATACAAAGTCGGACTGGGACACGTCGAGGGCATGGCGCATCTCGGTATCGGTCGCGTCGGCGCGCCCGTCGCGCAAGTTGCTTGCGATGGTGCCCGAAAACAACCAAGCCCTTTGCGGCACGTACGCGATGCGCTCGCGTATGTCGCGCTGGGCCATGGAGCGCACGTCGGCACCGGCAAAGAGCACCGAACCGTCCGTGGCGTCATGCAAGCGCAGCAGCATCTTGGCGATGGTGGACTTGCCCGAGCCGGTGGAGCCGATGATCGCGGTGGTCTGGCCGCGATGGCAGGAGAAATCGATGTCGTGCAGGGTGTCCTCGTCCGCGTCGGGAAAACGGAAGGAGACATGGTCAAACGCGGCCACCGGTTCGGTGTCGGACCGGGGGCCGTCGGCCACGACGGGCGCCGGGGCGTCGACGATGCCCGGCTTTTTCTCGATCACCTCGGCACAGCGCTGCAGGCATACGATGGCGCGCGGCACCATCAACGCCACGAACTGCGCCATCATGATGTAGAACATGATGAGCATGGCATACTCGACCACCGCGGAGATGTTGCCGATCTCCATGGCGTGCACGCCCACGCGGTTGCCTCCGAGCCACATGAGCAGCACCTCGGCGATGTTCATAAGGCAAAAGCTGAAGCAGTCCACGCCCGCGAAGATCCAATTCACCTTGATCGCCGCATCGGCATAGTCGTTGAACACGCGGCCCATACGGCCCTCCTCGTGGCGCTCTTTGCCAAAGGCGCGGATCACGCGGACGCCGATGATGTTCTCACGCAGGACCACGTTCATGCGGTCTATGAAGCCCTGCATTTTCTCAAAGATCGGAGCGGCGCGGCGCACCGCGATGACGGCGAACGCCATGACCACGGAAACCACCGCGAGCATCATGGCGCCCATCTGGGCGTCGATGCGGAAGGACAGCACGGTGCCCATGACACAGATGATGGGCACCGGCAGCATGGCCTGGGTGGCGAGCATGACCGTCTGTTGGATGACGTTCACGTCGTTCAGGGTGCGGGTGATCATGGAGCCGGTGCCGAACTCCTCAAAGTCGCCGCCCGAGTAGGCGAGCGAGGCGTCGTACACGGCGTTGCGGATGTCGCGCCCCACATAGGAGGCGAGGCGGGCGCACAGATAATTGCCCAGCAAGGCGCCGCCGCTCGCGCAACAGCATGCGATGAGCATCTTGAGGCCCTGACTGGCGATGAAATCGGTGTTTCCGCTGCTCACGGCCTGATTGATCATGCCGGCAAGCATGGTGGGGACATACAGCGTGCCCGCCACGTCCAACAGCAGCGCCGCGAGCGTCGCCGCGACGAGCGCCTTATACGGTTTGACGGTCCGCAGCAGCAGTCTCATACGCACGCTCCCCTCCCGGCCGCCCCACGGCCAGACCTGTGTATATCTATGAAATTTCAATTCTACCCGAATAGCCGAACACTAAAGGCCCGGGTGCAAATCGAAACACAGGCAGATGATGCGCGGCCCAAACGGCCAGGCATGACGCCGCCATGGACACCCGCCCCGATCGAGCCTTATGCAGCGGAGAGCAAATGGGGCCGCCCGACGGCGACCCCTGCAGGCGCGATGAGCTATTCGCGTGACGGGCGCCTACTCCTCCGCAGGCTCCTCGACCTCGTCAGGCTCGATCCCGGGATACTCCCAGCCTTCCTGGATGGACTCGAAGAACACGGCGCGATCGGTAAGATCGTGCACGCTCTTACCATCGAGCCAAGGTAGCTCGACCAGCTCGGGAAGGGTGGTGACGAGCTCGGAGCAATCGACGAAGCGGCCCTTGTCGTTCAGTTGTTCACAGTCCTGCACGCGCCAATACCCATCGGTGTGGGTGACGTAGTACTCATGCCCATCGACGTCCATGAACACACGCGTCTTTGAGCGGAGGTAGGACAAAAGCCCTTCGAAATCCAAGGAGATCTCCTGATCAGCCTTCATTCCCATGATTGGCTCCTATCTGCCGGGCGCCCGGAGTCCAATACCGGGCGCGTGCATAACCGATAGTTCCATCTTTCCCGGCTTATACCTATTTTTCGAGCAAAAGTTGGTGGGCGGTTAGTTTGTTCGAGCAGCGGCATGTATAAGCTTGCAGCCCGCGTGAATAACCCCTCACAGAGGAGATCGGCCCGAGGGTTCGGTGGGTTACCAGATGCCGAGCATGACCTGCATGCCGAGACTCACGCAGGTGATGCCGACCCAGCAGCACAGGCCCATAAAAATCGGCTTGCCGCCCGTCTTCACCAGCTTGACGATGTCGGTGTTGAAGCCGATCGCGGCCATGGCCATCACGATGAAGAACTTCGACAGCGTCTTGATCGGCGCGGTCACGGTCGCGGGCAGCGCGAACACGGTGGTAATGACACTCGCCAATACGAAGAACAGGATGAAAAACGGAAAGATCTTCTTGATGTCGAAGGTTCCGGTTGCCCCACCGTCGCCCTCTCCCGCCTCGGCCGTGCGCTTGGCCTTGCGGACCTGCCAGAACGCGAGGGCCAAGGTGATGGGGATGATCGCCAGCGTGCGGGTGAGCTTGACGATGGTGGCGTAATCGAGCGCGTTGGAACCCGGATGCATGCCGTCCCACGCGGCAGCGGCGGCAGTGACGGAGGAGGTGTCGTTCACGGCGGTGCCGGCGAACAGACCAAAACCATCATTGCTCATACCGAGGATGACGCCGAGCGAGGGGAAGATGAGCGCGGCGATGATGTTGAAGAGGAAGATGACGCTGATTGCCTGGGCGATCTCCTCGTCGTCCGCATCGATGACCGGAGCCGTGGCGGCGATGGCGGAACCGCCGCAAATCGAGGAGCCCACGCCCACAAGCGTCGAAATCTTGGGCGGGATGTGCATCGCGCGGCACAGCGCGAACGAGATGACGAGCGACGTGGTGATGGTTGAGAGGATGATGGGCAGGGAGCCGGAGCCGACCTTGGCGATCTCGCCGAGATTGAGGCCGAAGCCCAGCAGGACGACGGCGTACTGCAGGATCTTCTTGGACGTGTACCTGATACCCGCGGCGGTTGCCTCGGTCACGTCCGCGCGGCGGCGGAGGACCAGTCCGAGCGCAATGCCGATGAGAATCGCAAAGACCGGGCCGCCGATGACCTCAAACCGCTTGCCCAACAGCCAAGCCGGTACCGCGATGACCAGCGCGAGCGCGACGCCGCGCCACAGGCCTTTGAAGTCCTTGAAGAGTTCCACGTTTCCGCCTTTCCAGGGCCTTGTCCCGCCCGTCCGTTGCGTTTTCCGGTTTCATCCTATGACCTCGCCTTATAATTTGATGTAGTTGATTCGTTATCGATATATCGCGATTTCTTATGGGTTTATGTGGGGGCGCCATGCTCGACTACCGCACACACACGTTCCTCGAGGTCTACCGGCGGCGCAGCTTCACGCGCGCGGCGGAGGCGCTGCTCATCACGCAGCCGGCTGTTTCCCAGCACATCCGCCAGCTCGAGGCGCACTACCGCTGCCCGCTATTCGCCAAGACGGGCCGCGGAGTCGAGCCCACACCGGCGGCCAACCTCATCTACCAGCGTCTTTTGGCCATGGAGAACGACGAGGGCCGATTGAGGGCCGAGGCCGCCGAACTCTGCGAGCGCCCAACGGGCGGCGACGTGGCCCCGCTCAGGTTCGGTTGCACGCGAACCATCGCCGACTATGTCGCACCGCGTCTCATGGCGGCGCATCTCTCGAGGCATCCGCATGCGAGCGTGACGCTGCGAGCCGGCAACACCCGCGACCTTGTGGCCGCACTCGAACACGGGGAGATTGACTTTGCCCTGGTGGAAGGTTCGTTTGATCGGTCGTGTTTTGCATATGAGACCCTCTCGCGCGAAGCCTATGTCGCCGTAGCGGCGGCGGACGGCTCAACGGGGCTGGGTGCGTCGGGTACGTCGGGTGCCGCAACCACCCTGGACGCCGCGCCCTCTCCCCAAACCGAGGCGGCCCCGTCCCCCGTGACCGCGACCTTGCGTCCCGCGTCCATCCGCGAACTGCTCGGACATCGACTCATCCTGCGCGAGGCGGGCTCCGGCACGCGCGAGATCCTGGAAAAGCACCTCGCCGCGCGAGAGGTCTCGCTTGAGGATTTCGCCGGTGTCGTCGAGCTCGAGAGCATCCCCACCATCAAGGCATGTGTCCAAGCGGGCGGGGGCATATCGTTCATGTACCGCGTCGCGGTGGAACGCGAGCTTGCGCAGGGGGAACTCGTCGACATCACCCCGGATGATTTCCAGATCGAACACGATTTCTGCCTCATATGGCAGCGCGGCAGCCAATATGCCCCGCGCTACCGGGCCCTCTGCGCCGCCTGGCGGTCCTAGATAGAGGTGTGCCTTCAACCGCCCTTCGCCATCATCAAACAGTCTCGTTTTGCGTCTCTTCCCATTTGGGACCATGACGATTGAAGCGGTACAATTTTGGGGATCGAATCCGCACGCACGTCATGCAGGGAGCAGTCCATGCCTCGTCGCACCACCGTCACCATCACCGATGTCGCCCGCGAGGCGGGCGTCGCGCTGGGCAGCGTGTCAAACGCATTCAACCACCCCGAAAAGGTGCGCCCCGAGACTCTCGTGCGCATCCGCGAGGCCGCCGAACGCCTCGGCTATGCGCCCAACCAGAGTGCCCGCATTCTCGCCGGTGGCAAAAACCGCCTGTTCGGACTCATCCTCCCCAACCTCGACCACGGAGTCTCGCTGCAGATAGCCAACGGCGCGAACGCCGAGGCGCGCAAGCACGGATACGGGCTGCTCATCGCCACTGCGCAAACGGATGAGGAGGCAGCGCGCCGCTACCGCGACTACTTCACGGGCACGCAGGCGGCGGGCATCCTCGTGCAGCCACCGGCCATCAAAGACTGGCGGCCACCCCGGCACCCGCTCCGCACCCCGATCGCCTTCCTCGATATCCAAAACGACGGACCCGGGCATTTCGTCGCCGCCGACAACCTTGCGCTCGGGGAGCTGCTGGCTCGGCACGCCTTCCAAAGTGGGGCACGACGCGTCGCCATCATCGGCAACCCCACGCTGAACCGCCTCGCCCTGCGCATCGAAGGCATGAGGCGCGCGTTCATCACCGAGTCGGATTGCTCGTTCGAGGTGACGGAAGAAGGGACCTGGAACTCCGCACACGATGGCCTTGACCTGGGCCGACGTCTGGCCGAGCGCCCAGCCGACACGCGCCCCGACTTCATCATCGCCCTCACGGACACGCTGGCCACGGGCGCCATCTCCGGCGTTCGCGCCGCGGGCCTGCGCGTCCCGAACGACATCCGCGTCGCCGGTTGCGACGGCAACCCCCTCGCCTGGACCGGCCCGGTGCCACTCACCACCGTGGCTCCCATCGGCTATGAGATCGGCAGGCGCGGGGTGCGCCAGCTCATCACGCAGATCGCCGCAGGGGAGCCCGAGCAACCGCTCGAGAACCATCAGGAACTCGTGCGCCCGTTCCTGCTCGCCCGCGCAAGCACCGGCGTCAATCGCTCCAACGACTTCGCCGATCCCGACATCGATATCAGCGGATACCTGTAAGGGCTTTCCGACACCGGTCGCATCTCACCGGAGCGCTCATCGGCCACAGCTACCCCAGGATCGCTCCCGGGAGCTCATGCAAGCTCGGGAGGACGGCGGCACAGAGCAACTCGATCTCGGGCGTGGGGGCCATGAGGTCGGGCACCATGTACACCTGCGCACCGGCTGCGTGACCCGAGCGCACGCCGTTGTGCGAGTCCTCGATGACCGCGCACGCGGAGGGATCCACACCGAGGCGGCGGGCCGACTCGATGAAGATGTCGGGCGCCGGCTTGCCATGCGCAACCTCATCGCCGCAGGTGAAAGAGGTAAAGTACGGCGTCAGCGAGAAGCGCTCCAAGCGTGGCAGAGCGCGCACGCGGGCCGTCGAGGTGGCCACGGCGAGCGGCAACCCCGCGGAGCGCAGGGCGTCGAGCGCCTCATGTGCGCCCGGCTTGAGCCTGAGTTCGGTCTCGGCCAGTTTGAGGAAGAGCTCCAGGTGCATGTCGACCACGCGTTGGGCGAGAGCCTCGTCGCCGCCCAGATGCTCGACGACCAAACCGCTGCAGGCGCGTGAATTGCGCCCCATGAGCGTATCTATGAACGACTCGGGCAGGTCGACGCCGAGTTCGTCGGCCGCGAGGCTCCACGCACGGCGGCTCACGCCCTCCGAATCGACGAGCGTGCCGTCCATATCGAAAATCACCGCTTGAATCACCTGCATGGCATTCCCCTCGCTCTGCTTGCTCTCCATGCATTGTACTGGTTTGGCGCGGGCGCCATCGACCGCATGGATAAGAGGGCAAGCGTACCACTGGCAAATGCCATATCGTCCACCATGGGGCTGTGCCGGCGTGGACCCCGTCGCACACCCCCGTCATCGCGGAAAAGAGGGGTGACGGCACCGCCCCATGCAAGCAGGTCAGTTGCGGCGCTTCACGACCGCAGCTCCGACAACCAAAAGAATGCCAAGCGCGCCGAGCACAAACGGACCGTACACACTCAGCGGGCTGTCGCCTGTTTGGGCAAGCAGCTCATCGGATTCGGCAGAGGCGCTGCCACCGCCGTCTTCCTGCGCGGTAAAGACCCAAGAGATTGCATGCGTCTCACCCTGACTTTCATTGTCCACGCTCGTGGGAACCGTCAGCGTAATACGTAAAGGCGTCGTAGCGCTCGACGTATAAGTGCCTATGGGGAGCGGAGCTCCCCCTGCCTGCGTAAGCTCTTCGAGCGTTCCCCGTGCGATGAGCGCGCCGGAGCCGTCTGCAAGCTCAATAGACATATCACTCAGAGCCGCCAACGTGGCAGCATCAGCCTCAGGGCGCATGCTCAACGTGACGCCACGCCCAATGCGACGCACTGCCAGGTCGAACTCCTGGGTGAACGAGTCACCGGGCATGACATCGCGGGTGACCGCAATCACATCCTGCTCCTGCAGATTCTTGCCGTGCCATGCTTTTGCCGCTCCGTCGTACACCACAATCGGCGCGTCGTCGCCAGGGGCTGCAAAGGCAGCAAGGGGCGAGACAAGAGCGAGCGCACATGCGCAGACGGCGGCCATTGTTGCAAGCAACTTCTTCACCATGTCGCCCCCTAGTTCCCCGTCGGCACGAGGACGCCGTCGGTATCGACCTTCAACCCACTCGATGCAGACCACGCCTCGTCGAAGCCCTTGCCAGCTGTTATGTTGGCCTGCACGCCCTGTGTCGAGATGTCAACAACAAGGCGTTTGGCTCCATGGTCACCGACTTTTGTCACCGAGTCGATGAGATTCGACGTCTGCTCTTTTACCCCGACAGGAGCAGACCAGTAGTAATAGCCGTCGTTGCCCTCAATCCAACACGGATTGGCTCCTTCGGAAACGGCTCCCCATGCAATCTTGTAGTCCACGTTCTCCACGGGAGGCTCCCAAAGCTGGTTTCCTTGCTCGTCTTCCCAGTAGACAGATACAGTCGCGCGCATATACGCAGGCGTCGTACCCTTGTTGGCCACGTAAACGTTTTCTTTCACATTCGAGGTTTTATCAAACGTCTCCTCGATGGAAGGCGTGACACCACCACGCGTAAAGGTGTTGAGCACGTTATCTTGGGCTCCAAACCACGCCACCGCGCCACCGGCAGCGCACATCACCAGAACGGTGGCGGCCGCGATTACCGTACGCTTAAGGGGAAACACGCCGAAGCGCCGCGCGTGCGTCCTCGAATGCGACCCGATCTCCACCCGGTGATTCATTCCGGCATCGGTTGAGGAGCGGAAGTGGGCGCCTCTGGAACTCAATCCGGAATTCGGTTCCAGACGGCCATCGCCTCGTACATCGATCGCCATTAGCGCTTACCCCCATTCTCAATCGGATTCCTGCCAACGCCAAAGACGTTCTTCGCACGGTCCTCGCCATCAAGGTACTTGTCGTTGGTCAAGGCGTTGGCGACCTTGGCCGTACCCTTGCTGCGAACGAGCACCACGTTGTCCGGGCGCCCCTCGACGGTCATTCCACCCTCGAGGAACTGGTACGTGGGTGCGTAACGCCAGCCCCAACCGGCCTCAACGACCTTGTAGTAGCCCCACGGGACGCTGATCGTCTTCGTCGCGGTCGCGGCATCCGTGCCGTTTTGCACGGCGGTCAGCGTGACCGTCGTGCTTTTGGCATCTTGCGCAATCTCGCCGTTTTCATCGCATTCAGTCACCGTGAAGGTGAAGGTCGAGCCTGCGGCCATGAGCGGAGCCGTCTTCTCAATCGTCAGCGAGCCCGTCGTGTCGAACGTGAACACGGCATTACCCGCACCTTGTTCGCCGACGCCCGTCACCTTCTTGTCGAGCTGCTTGGCCTTTGTGAAGTCGAAGTTGTCATAGAGGGCGACGAGTTTATCATTGACCGCCTCCGCGCGTTCCGCCTCGGGTTTCGCGTAGTGGACCTTATCCATATGGATCGTAAGCTTGTTGCCGAGATAGAGCGTCCGCGGACCAAAGGCGATCTTTATCGCGGGCGCTGCCCCCTCGGCGTTAGGATCTGCGGCATCCAGCGCCGCCGGGTCGATCTGCCATGCCAGATTGGAGGCGGGATACGGCTTGTCCTCGTGGTCAAGCGCGCTCAAGCGATGCGTCACCGGATACAGGTGCATCTCGGTCACATTCGCATCCTTCATGCTCGAGACAATCTGATTCCTGCAAAACGCACCCCAAGGCAACGTCTCCGTATCGGATTTCTTCCACTCCCACTCTTTAAAGAGTTCCTTTACACCGCCCTGAGCGTCCTTTTCGGACAGGTAGCTCTCCATAGAAGCCGTTTGCTCGCCACCAACGACCGTCGCCTCAACGGTCGTCTCCTTTGTTTGGGGCGTTCCATCGGGGTTAAGCACGGGATTGCCATCGGGGCCGATGACGGGCTTTTGCGTCGTGACGCTCTTGACGAACGCTGATGTATCGTTCGCGTCGAACTCGAGCACGTCGCCTTCCGTCCCATCAGGGAGATGGTAGACCACCTTGTACACCTGCGCCTTTTGATAGACCGCAGTGTAGAGGTTGTTGGCAAATATCTCGTCGCCCGTCACGCGGTTGTTTGTCACCATCGTACCGACAACCGTAGCGTCGCCATCCTTGTCGACGGTGATACCCTTGTAGTCCTTGTACCAACCAAGGAACTTATAACCTGCCACCTCGTCCGCCTCAAGCGCCACGTAGGTCTGCGGACCCTGAGGCGTATTGGCGGTTGCCACGGTCGCGCGACGATGGTCATCGGGGTCGGGGTGCTCCGCATCGATGTTCGAATTCACGCGAACATTGGCGTCCTTATCGGCCTCTCCGCCCGTGGCGATGACGCGGTACACGGGCCACAGCTCCATCTGTCGCTGGACAACCGTGTACTCATCCACCATCTTCACCGCATCTGCTTGATCGAGCATCAGGTATTCAGCCCCATCGGCAGGCTGCTGCTCGGTCCAACCGAAGAACGCCGCATCCCCCACCTCGAACTCCGGAGCCGGTCCAAAGCCCAGCGTGTCGCCAACGTTCTTCTTCACAACTTTCGTTTTTCCGGCACTCGTGTGATACGTCACATCCAGCTCGGCATCGCGGTTTGCCTCATAGTTGGCAACGATCGTGTACGGCTGGCCGGCCTTGATCGCGTACTTGAGCGTCGCGTTGTCGTTGCCCACGGGCTTGCCGCCCGCCTGCACGGGTGCGCCCGCATCATCTGTCATGCGGATGGTCGCAATCACGGCGCCATCAGGACTCTCGACGGTCCACGAGACGAGCGAGTACCGCTTTGCGGTCTCGGCGTCGACATCGGCCGCCACCGTAACGGTCTTAGTGCCGTCGGGGTTGATCTCAACGTCTTTCAGCGCGGGGTCGATCACGGGCTTGCCCGGGTCGGTCAGCGCCGTGCCACGTGTGATGTTTGTCGTCGTGTCGCAGCTGTAGTCCGCATACACCGGGTACAGCGTAGAAGGAAGTTCGCACAGCTCGCGCTTGGTCACCATGTATGGCGCGATATCGTCTATGGGCACCTTGGCGGTACGCGTGGCCTCGTCATACACCGTGTCATACTCGGCCTGCGTCATGAAACCCTCGGAAACCGCGGTCTTATCGATCCATCCAACGAACACCGAACCCGGGCGCTTCGCCTGCATCTCATCCTTACTCGGATTGGCCTGGCTGACCGTCGTTAGAGGGCCGTCTTGCTTTGTGTTGCACTCCGTCGCGCTGATGGGAAGGCCCTGCTGAACCTGATAACGATAGGTGTACACCTTATCCTCGTTCATCAGAAGAGGCTGGTAGTGGTTCTCGTAAGCACCGGTAACAGGATCATAGTTCTCGTACTTCTCGTATGCACGCGTCACGGTCTTGAGAGGCGTATCGCCAGACGCGTCCATGAAATTGACCTCGGCAACCAGGCGAGCTTCGATCCAGTACTCATCGTTCGGTTTCATAATGCCGATCTGCCACTCATAGGCCTTCTGAGGCTCACCGGTAATGACCGTGTAATCCTGATTTCCCGCGCGCATCCACGTGCCGCCCTGCATCCTGTACCCGGGCCTGGGTTCGGCTGTCAGCTTGAAGAAGCCAGCACCGGCCCAGTTTCCGGTACCGAGTTTTGCCGAATTGGGAAAATCTGTATAGATGTCGATGTTGTATGAGCCACCGCGATTCTTGACATTATGCCCGTTCACCAGCGTGTGGGAGGCAATTCCGGCAGCAAGCTGATTGGGGGCCAGATGGTCCTCCTCTCCCGTACACCCATCGTGCCCGTGCATCTTGTCCGTCGTCCAATGATCATGGCTCCAGTTGTAGTAGTCGGGGCCGGGAAGGTTGTTAAACTCCCCCAGATAAGGCTCCCACGTCGTTGCAAAAAGATACGGATTCTGATGCCCGTCCCGTGCTTCGTTTGGATTCAAGGCGTAGTAATCAACGCGATACTCAAAGCTCGCGATGTACATGTGTTTCTGCGTCAAGTCAACGTCGTCGGGGATAACGTACGTTGGGTTCGACGAGACCCTCAGCCCATGCTGATAGGTGATGGCTGTCACATTTTTCTTTCCCAGCACGTTGTCTTTGGGACCCGGCGTCCAATCGTTCCAGTCTTGCAACAGAACGTTTTCTTTGGTCGTGGCGACCTTGGGATTTCCGGCATCGTCCAATTCAACTTCATACCAGGCCAGGAAGCGATAGCCGTCGGGCAGCTCGCCTTCTGGCATCAGGCTGCCATCGGGGTTGTAGCCTTGAAGAGTCAGTTTGTATCTACCATTTTCGGACACGACCTTGCCCACGGCCACACCCTCGCGGACGTTTGCATCTCCGCCGGCCACCAGCTCATGCCCTTCCACGATCACGCCGACATTCATACCGAGTGAGGCATATACGGGGTACAGGTCCATGGGTCGCTCAACCGGCTCACCGCCCTCGAAGAACGTACCGCTTGCCTTCATGTTGCTCAGATCGGTCGTGCTGACGTCGGGCCATCCGCCCTTCGTGGCCTCGTTTTTCCGCGTGGTCCAACCCAGGAATTTCGCGCCGCCGTCGACGCCGTCACGCATGACGGGCTCCGCCACGACGGGCAGCGGACTCTGGTGATTGTACCAATCGTCCTTCTTATCGGGAGTGACCTCCGTTTTGGAGTCGGCCTTGTTGATAACGCCGCCATTCACATCATGGAACAGCACCTGGGCCTGACAGTACGCCACGAACAGGTCGTTGTCGGCGAACTGCGCACCCCGCTCGTCGCCGGTACCGGAGTTGTGAGCCTTGTACGCAAGGCTCAGCTTATCGGCATCGCTGTTGAACACCTGTTCACCGTTAGGAGCAGGTGGAACCATGGGGTCAAAGAACGCATGATTGTCCTGCTGGACATGGTTGGGCGTCACATTATTGTTGCGATACCAGCCCTGGAAGCGAAATCCCCCGTTGGCAGCAGAGGACACCATGTCTAACGCCGGATTATCATCACGGTTGTTGTTCAGGCTCGCCTTAAACTCGAGATCCGTCTCGTTGGCGCTTATCGCCTGCACGGCAAAATTATACGGATCGTCGGTCTTCTGCTCCTTACCCAGAGACGACTCGGAAACGGTCACATCACCTGCGCCCGGGAAGTCGAGCGTGGCCTTGACGGAAGAGCCATGCACGGGAATACCCAGATAATCATCCATGATCCATTTATTGACATGCTCGGGAATCGTCGGATCGATCATCGAATGGCGAATCTCATCACCCTCGAAATCGTAGCCCTCGCCTTCCCAGAATAGGCGGTCGGCGTATTTGGCGTCATCGGCAACGGGGCCATAGCTAAAGCCCTGGGCGGACGGGCCATACTCGCCGCCCTTGTAGTTAAGACCCAGCCAGTCACCCCACGAGCGCACATAGCCGTCGGGATACGGCTTGATAGCCTCGTCTTTGCCCTTGATATCGGAGCGCTTAAAGTATGAATTGTAGATGCCCGTATCTTCCTCCCAGTCGCGCTCGACCAGGCCGGCAAGATACACATTGCTCTGGATGATGGGGATGACCGCCACCGCATTCCATTGGTAGCTCTCCATGTTTCCCGCGTAGTGGCAGCGGACCACCTGGCTGGCCGTATCGCCGGTGCCGTCGCTCTTTGCGTGCGCGACGATGCCGCCCACGTAACCGATATTGCCAGAACCCACACCCACGTAGTTGGCAACCCAGGTATGCACCCATGCGGTGGAGAAGCAGTCCACCACATCGACGTCCTTGATGTACCCCACCACGCCACCGGCGTACACCCCCTGGCCGGACACGGCGCCCACCGCAACCTCATAGCGGTTGTAGACCTCGGTCTGGTACAGGTAGTGGCCCTCCGCGTTCTTGGCGTAAACACTCACCTTGGGATTCGTCTTGCGAGCCTCGTAGTATTTGGTCGAAGGCAGCACGCGGCAATATTCGATTTCGGAGCGCTCGGCGGAACCGACCAATGCGCCCAGATATAAGCCCTCGCCGCCCAGGCCGGAAACACCCACGACCGAATTGTTGACCGCGCGACCACCCTGCACGGTACAGTCGTACATGGTCGAACCGTCAAGAATCTCACCCGCGACGATACCGCCCATGACACCCGCGTTCGTGATCAGCGACACCGCGTTGTTTGCCGGCGTAACCGATATGGTGCAGTCTTCCATGCGCACCGATTCGATGCGCGTGTTCCGCGCCTGACCCACCAACACACCGCCGCGATAGTCCGCGCCGATGTAGCAATCGGCGAAGTGCACATCATGGAGATAGGCTCCCTCGGTAAAGCTGAACAGTCCGGTATTTGCCTTGGGCTTCCACAGGCTTCTCTTGTAGTTAAGATGCCTGATATAGTGTCCGCCGCCATCGAATTCGCCCTTGAACGGATGACTCTTATCGCCAAAGGTGAGCGAGCCCAGCTCAGTGATGATATCGTCGATCGCACCGCCCTTATTCTCAAAATCGATATCGGCGGCCAGCAGGATCGTCCTGCCCTCAAAGCTCATATACTGCCCATCTGTGCCACGCGACATCCTGATGAGCGTCTTCATGTCTTCGAGATCGTGCACGACGATGGGGTCGGCCTTCAGGTCAACTGCCGCCTGTGCCTCCTGCGGCACCAGCGCCGCCAACGCCATCAGGGCGAACATGGCACACGCGATAACTCGCCTCTTTGCGGGACGATGCGCACGTGCACCGTCAACTCGGGCAAAGCCCTTCTTGGTTTTGGCCCCGTGGACGATACCGTCCGCCCATCGCCTCACGCTGTTCATCATGCCGGCCACCCCTCAGCCTTAAGCACGTCATCGGTCGTCTGGTTCTTGCTTTGCACGCCATATCCATCGGCAACCAAGTGGTAGGTGCACCCTTCCCCATAGCGGGCGATGGCGGCGGCGGTGTTCACATCAACGCCGGCAATCGCGGTCGCTGAAACCTCACCGGGTTCAAGCACTTGGGCGAGATACAGGTAGCCGTCAGACGGATCGCGCCGAATCCAGGATGCATCCCCTGCGTCGTATGACACCAGATCGTCAGCCGGATGGTGCCCACCCGCGGCGTCGATGCACTCAAAGCGCAGTTTGACGCGGACGAACATGGCGTGGTTGCCCGTGTTCTCAACGCGGACGATACGTTTCATGTGGGCGGAACCGGTGCCAAGCTCGCCGCCGTCGGGCGCCGGAATCTCAGCACCGCTCGCGTCGATGGTCATGATGGATGTCTCTATGCCCATCGTCCCAAACTGCAGGCGATCGAAAAACGGCTTCTCTCGCGTAATGACAGAGAGAGTCTGTGCGGCAGCGAATACACAAATGACCGCCACGAGGAGAATCCACAACAGCGCACGTGTTTTCGTTGAGTCGGCCGTAGCTTGCGTGTTGTCCGCAGGCATCAACAGACCCCCTTTC
>JAHHSP010000100.1 GCA_020025115.1 Collinsella sp.
ATGCCCATCAAACTCCTTCCTTGCCTCTTCGACGCCAGCGCGGTGCCGCGTCAAAAAATAATGCCCGACCGTTCACACACGGCACGAGCATCCCACGAGGACCCGAGGCAATCGGGCTATGTCTTCCTTGCGGGTATCTCGTACCACGTTTAAAGGTCTCGACCATTGTACACGCACGGCGATGGGAGTGCGACGAGAATAGCGCATCACCCCAAATTGCATACGATGCCGCATATCCATCTGATGCCCATGGCAATGCCGCGCATCGCTCGGGGGCGGTGCGAAACACAGTAAAAAATTTTCAAATTGGGGCTTGCAACGATTTCCCCCATCCGTATAATAAATTTTGTTGCTTGCGAGCAGACAGCCAAAAGCAATTTGACAATTCCTCGATAGCTCAATGGTAGAGCCCGCGGCTGTTAACCGCGTTGTTGTAGGTTCGAGTCCTACTCGAGGAGCCAGAATTTTCAGACCCGCTTCGGCGGGTCTTTTCGTATCTATATGGACCGCTCCAAAGGAAGAACCGCCTCTTCCCCACAACCTTGCGGTCATCCCAGGCCAAGCGCCCTCATATCCAGGCCAAGCGCCATCGAAGGCATGCATCGACCGCAAAAAGGCCGCCGGCGTACACCGGCGGCCCGAACATGAGATCCGCTATGGGAGCTGCGCGCGCAAGAACCTCGGAAGCGAACAACCCCCAAAGACAAACCTAGCAGTTCTCGAGATAATCCTTGAGCTTGCTCGAGCGGCTTGGATGACGCAGCTTGGCCAGGGTCTTGGACTCGATCTGGCGAATGCGCTCACGCGTCACGCCGAACTCTCGACCGACCTCCTCGAGCGTGCGGGGATGGCCATCCTCGAGACCGAAGCGCAGCTCGATGACCTTGCGCTCGCGCTCTGCGAGACCGTCGAGGACCTGCGTGAGCTGCTCCTGCAACATCGAGAAGCTGGCGGCGTCCGCGGGAACGACGGCCTGGGCGTCCTCGATGAAGTCTCCCAGCTGCGAGTCCTCCTCCTCGCCGATGGGCGTTTCGAGGGACACCGGTTCCTGCGAGATCTTCTGGATCTCGCGCACTCGATCGGCGCTCATATCCATCTCGGCGCCGATTTCCTCCGGGGTCGGGTCGCGACCGAGGTCCTGGAGGAGCTGGCGCTGCACGCGCACGAGCTTATTGATGGTCTCGACCATATGGACCGGGATGCGGATGGTGCGGGCCTGGTCGGCGATGGCGCGGGTGATGGCCTGGCGAATCCACCATGTGGCGTACGTCGAGAACTTGAAGCCCTTCTCATAGTCGAACTTCTCGACCGCTCGAATGAGACCGAGGTTGCCCTCCTGGATGAGATCGAGGAAAAGCATGCCGCGACCGACATAGCGTTTGGCGATGGAGACGACGAGGCGCAGGTTGGCGGAGATAAGGGCCTGTTTGGCATCGAGGCCGACCTGCTCGACGCGCATGAGACGACGCATCTCGGCGCGGGTCAGCTCAAGCTCGCCCGACTCCTGCTTCTCCAGCTTGTCGGCGGCATCGAGGCCAGCCTCGATCTTCATGGCGAGGTCGACCTCCTCGGCCGCGGTCAGAAGGTCGACTTTGCCGATCTCCTTGAGATACATGCGGACGGGATCGCCGGTGAGCATGACCGTGGATGCATCGATGCCGCGGGCGCGGGAACGGCTGCGCGTGGTGCGGACGGTGCGAGCCTTTTTCTTGGATTTGGTCGAGGCCATCTCGGCATCGGCCTGACGGGCCATCTTGAGGTCATGGTCCTCATCGCTCTCTTCACCGTCGAGATCGTCGTCATGCGACGCGTCGCGATCATCGTCATCCACGATCAGCTCGGAGTCGTCATCCTCGGTTGCCGAGACGATCTCGACGCCGCGGTCGCGCAGGAACTGGTAAATGGAGGACAGCTGTGCATCAGTGACGTCGACGTTCTTGAGGACGATCTGGATCTCGTCCTCAGTGACGGAACCGGCCTTGGACCCCAGACCGAGCAACTTCTCGATGGTTGCGTCCAGAGCGGATCCGGTGCTTGCAGACTTTTTCGGCACAGATGCTCCCTTCTTAGCACATAGGATTCATTACTTTACCACGTTTCTATACCCGTTTGCCAGCAAGAATTGCAGCATCCGAGTGGATTTTATACATGAACGAGGTATTGGGCGCCATCTCCACCCGCAACGCCCAGCGGTCCCTACTCCTTGAACGGGTCGGCGATGCCCTCGACGGCCTGCTCGAGCTCACGGATGCGCGCGGCGTCTCGAGTCGCCTGGATCGCGAGCTCCCTGCGCTCATCGGAGGACATGGAGCGGTTCGAGCGCAAGCGCGATTGGGCCGTCTTCATGCGGCGGCGCGTCGTGTAGAGCTCGAGCGTGTCGAGGAGGAACTCGATGTTGGTCACCGTCGGATGCCTGCTCGTGGCCGAGAGCAGCCCCGAACCGACCAGCTGAGCCGCTTCGGGGCAAACGGCACGCGCGGCGGACATCGCGTCGGCGGGAGCGGTCCCCTCAGGCGTAGCCAAGATCGCCCAGGCTATGGTTTCGCTACGGGCATCGACCCATTCGACTTCGGTGATACGCTCCGCGTAGGGACGGAAGCTGTCGGGATAGGTGGTCAGCAGCGTGAGCAACTCGTGCTCGCAGGCGAGTTGCCGACGCTCGAGATCGGTGAGCAGCCCGTCGCCGACATCGGGGCCGGCCTCGGCGGCCCCGGGTGCCGGCGTTACCGGGACCGGGCCCTCCACGGGCTCGTAGTCGTAGGGAACTTCCTCGTAGGGGACCTCGCCATGGCCGGACGGGATGGCCGCAGCCGCATCTGCGGCATGTGGCACATCGGCGGGCGGCCGAGCGGCCTCGCGTTGCCTCTCTCGGCGACGGGCGATCTCCTCGCGCTGCTGCACCTCCCGGAACACCTTTCCAGCGCTCGCGCGGATCGTGTCGATATCCAAACCGAGGCGGTCGGCGATCTGCATGTAATAGCCGTCGATCATGTAGCTCGCCCGCAGTGGATAGATGAGCTCGAGCGCCGAGCGCATCGCCTTGGCGCGTCCGCCCGGGGTGGAGATATCGCTTTCCTCCTCGAGCTTCCCGAAGACGAACTCCATGAGCGGTATGGAGTTGTCGAGCAGCTCGCGCAGGGCTCCTCCCCCATTGGCGCGCACGAAATCATCGGGGTCCTGGCCGTCGGGCAAAATCACGCAACGGAGGTCGAGGTCGTCCTTCTCGATGAACTGGACCGCCCGCCGCGCCGCCTTCTGCCCGGCGGCGTCGCCGTCGAACATGTAGACGATCTTCTTCGTGAAGCGCATGAGCGTCTTCACGTGGCTCTCGGTCAGCGCCGTTCCAAGGACGGCCACGATGTTCTCGATACCGGCTTTCCAGCAGCTCATGGCGCTGATATAGCCCTCGACCACGATCGCCTCGTTGTTGTTGACGATATGGTCCTTGGCCCAATTGAAGCCGTAGAGGTTCTTGCCCTTGTGGAAAATCGGCGTCTCGGAGGAATTGAGGTACTTGGCGTTGGTCTTTTCCTTATCGAGGGCGCGACCTCCGAACGCGATGCAGCGCCCCTGCTCATCGAAGATCGGGAACATCACGCGGTCGAAGAAACGGTCGACCAGGCCTCCGCCGCGGCTCCTGAAGGCGACGTTGGCGTCGATCATCTCCTGCGGCGTGAAACCCTTGGACCCAAGATGACGAACGAGCATGCCGTGACCCGGCGCGAAACCGAGGCGGTACTTGCGGCAGGTATCCGCGTCGAGCTCGCGCTCCTTGCAATAGTCGCGCCCACGCGCGTCCCTGCCGCGCATCAGCAGCGTGTGATAAAAGGAGCAGGTCTCCTCACACGCCTCGACCAGGCGGTTTCGCTTGGTACCGGAGCGTTTGAAGGAGCGGTCCTCCTCAAGTTCGATGCCGGCGCGGTCGGCGAGATAGCGAATGGACTCGGGAAAGCTCAGCCCCTCGCGCTTCATCACGTAGGTAAAGGCGTCGCCGCCCTCACCGCAGCCGAAGCAGTGCCACACCTGGGTGGCGGGTATCACATGGAATGACGGGGTTTTCTCCCCGTGAAATGGGCAGCATCCCCACAAGTCGGTGTTGCCGCGAGGCCTGAGCTCCACGGTTTCCGACACCAGGGCCACGAGGTCCGTGGCATCCCTCACCTTGTTCTTGTCATCCTCAGAAATCACGCGAGATCCTTACCGGTGAAGTACCGAACTGTTCACGTACCGTCTCGATGTCGTGGTCGACGGCCTCGATGAGCGCGTCGAGCGACTCGAAAGAACGAGAGGGCCGAAGGAGGCGGTCGAAGGCGATGGCGACCTTCTTTCCGTACAGATCGCCCGAGAACCCGCTGAGATTCGCCTCCAAGCGGGCCGATTTGACCGAGTCGGCGAACATCGGTGGCACGCCGGCGTTTATCGCGGCGGGCCACACCATACCGTCGACCTCCGCAAAACCGGCGTACACGCCGTCGGCGGGCATCTGCACATATCCGGGGACCTCGACATTTGCGGTGGGAAACCCCATGCCCGTCCCCTGTCCCCTGCCGGGCCCGACCCGGCCCCGCAACATGGGACGTCGGCCGAGCAGGCGGCGGGCGGAGACGACATCGCCCTCGGCGATGAGCGAGCGGATCCGCGTGGCCGTGATGGGCGCGGCGCCATCCGCGATGAGAT
>JAHHSP010000101.1 GCA_020025115.1 Collinsella sp.
CGACATGGATGCCACGCTGGCGATTTTGACCTTGGGTACCACGGGTTTTTCGGGGACGTGGCGCACCGTCGTGACGTCGGTGGTGGCCGGTGCGGGCCTGGTACGCTCGGCGTATGCGGCATCGATGCGTTCGGTGAGGTGCTCCTCGGCGGTGCTCAGGCGTTGCGGGAGCGCGTCGAGGGCCGTCATGGTGTCGGCGGTATGGGCGGCGTTCTTGAGCTCGGCGTGCTTGCGGCCGATCTCGGAGATGGCGGTCTCTTTCTCGGCGGCATATGCCTCGATGCGCTCGAAGACCTCCTCGACCAGGTTCACCATCTCGGAGCGCTTGTCCTGCAAGCGCTCGCCGTACTCGGCCAGAACGTTCGCCTTGAGGGCGGTGAGCTGGTTGAGCTGGCGGAACGGGGCATCGGCGGTCACGATCTCGCTCATGCGGGTGAGGGTGTCCGCGGCCTGCTCGGTCAGGTAACCGCGCTCCGGCCCCATTTTGGCGAGGAAGGCGCGGGACTCGTCGAACCGCTCGCGCTGCTGCCCGTTGAAGAACTCATCTACGTCCTCAAAATCCTCGGCGGCATCCTGCAGCTCGGCGCCGAGCTTGACCACGCGCCCCAGGAAGTCGGCCGGGTCGCTGCCGGCGGCCAGGGCATCGCCCACGCAGCGCTGCAGCTCTTCCACGACCTTGCGTCCGGGATAGACGCCCGCGCGGGCATATTCGGCTGCGATGAGGCCGGCCAGACGGGCCTTGAGGCTGCCCAACTGCTTGAATCCCTCGGCGGCCAATCCCTCCTCGTCCATGGGGAGCATGGGGTCGTCGAGTACGTGGATGAGGATCTCGTGGGCGCTCTTCACCACGGCGGGCGAGGTGGTGCGGCGCAGCTCCACGGACGCGAGCCTGGTCTTGGTGGCGCGGCGCAGGTATTCCGTGCATCCGGCGCTCGCCGGCTCGAGCATTTGGCCCGAGACGGTGACCTTCACTTTGTGGGCCGCCATGAGCTCGGCCATCACGGCGGCGATATCGATCTCGCGCCAGCCGTAGGGCTTGCCCTGGAACTTCTTCTGGATGCTCTCCATGGTCACGGCGAGGTGGCGGCTCTGGTCCAGGTCGATCTGGCGCAGGACCTCCTCAAGTGCGCGGGTGTTGGGATGGTAGGTGCCCTGGGTGGTGTCCACGCCCTTGAGCAGGCTCTTGAGCTGGCCATCATCGTCGTAGTTCTTGTCTATGTAGTTCAGCTTGGCGTAGACGGTGCTCACCTGCTGCTGAGCCACCTCTTCCAGGATCTTCTTGGCAGACGTGCTGTTGGCCGGCGTGAATGTGGCGCCTTGGGAATAGCAGGTGCCGTGGACGATGGCCTCGGAGAGCAGGTCCTTGCCACGGCGCTCGAGCGCGGTGCGCTGGCGCTGCTTGTCCTGGATGATCTTCTGCTGGTTTTCGGGCAGGTTGTTGAGCTGGACCGTGTTGGTGTACAGGTCGATCTGGATGGCCTCCATGAGCTGGCCGTAGAAGTCGTACTCGTCGCTCAGCACCACGATCGCCTCGTCGTTGCTGCTCGACATGATGCACTGCTGCTCGGTGAACAGCGGGCTGCCGTCGATGCCGGCCACCACGCGCAAGGTCAGGCCGCCGTGCGAACGGTAGGTGGTCTGGTCGATGATCTGGTCGATGAAGAACTGGTTCTTGCCCACGGAGAGCTTGTCGGTGCCCATGATGTCGGCAAAGATCAGGTCGGCCACCTTGGCCGTCATGCGCGAGGGGTCGACCTTTTGCTTCTTGATCTGCTTGGAGATCTCCTGCTCGTCGTCGGTGAGGAACTGGTAGACCTCTCCGTTTTGGGCCGCGTAATTCTGCTGCTTGAGTCGGTCGAGCGACCCCTGGACACGTGCGCGCAGATCGGCGCGGTTGACGTTCAAGTCGTCGGTCATGAGGGTCACGATGTTTTCGATGTTGCCCGGCATCTCGCGGTCAACCCAACGGATGAGGAACAGCAGCTTGAGGACGTTGACGTCGTAGGGCTCAAGGCCGCTCTCGGGGTCTGCGGCTGCCTCGGCGGCGCGATTGATCACGCGGCGGTGATAGCCCTCGAGGAAGGACTGCAGCGTGTCGTAGAACATCCAGAAGGGCGCGAGCGCGTTTTCATCGCGATCTTTGATGTGCTGTGCCGTCTCCTGAAAGCCGGAGAGCATGGAACGCTCGCCGTTGGAGGTGTGCTTGCCGGAGTTGCCCTGCTTGCGCAGCTCCTCCATGACGTTTTGCAACAGGCGGAACTGGTAGCCGGCAAACGGGAAGGAGGCCGCGTAGTCGCTCGCGCCCTTGTAGCCGCGCAGGTCGGCCACGGCGTCCTTGAAGGTGTAGAGGTTCTTGATCACCGCGGTGTTCGCGTCGTACTGCGCTTCCAGGAGGCTCTCAGCGTCCGAGGTCTTGGCCAGGATGCGGCGCTTGATGACCTCGTCGGCGTCGGTGGAGGACAGCGACAGGCGCGTGTTGAAGCGGCCCTGGATCTTGGAGAAGTCGTTACCCGCCACGGTGGTGACCTCGTCGATGGCCTCCTGGCTGGTGACCATGACCCACACGCGCCCGCGGCACTTGGCGCCCAGGTCCTCCACGAGGGTCTGCAGGTTGAGCATGAGGCTCGTGTTGTCGCCGATGTACTGGCCGATCTCGTCCACCATGAACAGCAGGCGGAACTGGCCGCCGTTCTCCGCGGCGCGGCGCTCGCAGTACTCGTTGATGTCGTCAACGAGCTCCTCGATGGAGAAGTCCTTGGTTTCCTCGCCGTTGATCCAGTTGAGGGCGGCGTCCTCGCTCATCACGCCGGCGCTCCCAAGCGCCTCGGCCACGTCCTCGGCGTTGAACTCGTAGTTCTCGCGGTCCTCGACCCACGCCAGGCCGGTGACGCCCTCGTACGCGGCGCGGAACTGCTCGGTCTTGCCCTTGCCGTCGATGAAGCGCTCGAGACGGGCGAGCTTGAGGTCCTGACCGTAGAACCCCTGGTTTTCGTAGAACACGCGGGCGAACACGCGCATGATGACCGTGGCGTCCTTGGTGGAGGGCGCCTTTGAGTCGATATTGAACAGGATGGCCTCGGTGGGGACGCTCGCGCAGCGGATCGCCTCGCTCTCCAGTATGGGGTTGTGCTCGCCTAGGCGCGGGGCCAGGTACTCCACGGCGCTCTTGCCCCTCACCGTCTTGTTGGACAACAGGTAGGAGAGCATCTTGAGGAAGTGCGACTTACCGGAGCCGAAGAAGCCCGAGATCCACACGCCGATCTTGTCCGTGGGGACGTCGATCGCGGTGCCGTATGCGTTGAGGAAGTCGCTGAAGTGGCGTGCGAGCTCGCGGGTGACCACGTACTCGGAGAGCTCCTGCTCGATACTCGCGTCGTCTTCCTGCGTGACCTTGATGACGCCGTTGATGCTGCGGGTGATGTCGCGCTCGAACATGGATTGGATGCGCATGGGGGTTCCTTCCTCGACGCTGCGTTGCCGTGATTACAGGAGCGAGAACGCTCGATAGTAGTTGCCGTCGGATACCTTGCCGAACAGATGGAGCTGCTGGCCGTCGTAGACGCCGGGGTAGAGCATGACCAGGGGGACCTCGGTGAACACCGGTTGGGCGTTCTCGAGGATGTTGTGCGCGCGCACGAGCGGGTAGACCTTGCCCACGCCGGAGACCAGGACCACATCGCGCCCCGATATCTGGCCGCCGAGCGCCTCGTAGCGCTCGCTCATGACTTTGAGAAAGGCCTCGGGGGTGGCGATCTTTTCCATACGCCTGAGCAGGCCCTCGGTGCCGCGGCGCTCCTCCAGTGCGGGGATCTTTTCGAGGATGCGGCGCTCGCGGCAGATCTGCAGGAACACGTCCCACAGGTCGAAATGGATCACGCGCGTTCCCGTTTCCGGGGTTTGGGTGCCATCTGTATTGTGAGGGGCGAAGTCACGAATAAGCGCGTCGGTTTGCGCTCGAACCTCGATCTCCTGTGCGCCCGGGTAGGGGAGGATGAAGAACGGGACCTCGTTGCCCAGGCCGTGACCGGCCAAAAACTCGGGGTCTTGTATACGTTGGCGCAGCTCTGCGAAGGCCTGTGCCGGTGATTTGCCCTGCTGTTGCATATGCCGGTCCCTTCCTTACTCAACCTGGCCGAATGCGGCGAGGGCTCGCCCGTCGCCATTGGCACGGATGATCTGGGTGAGTTCGAAATCCGCGAGGATGGGGAGAAGCTCCTCTTTCCTGCGGTTGTACATGCCGCATTCCTCTATGCATTTGGTGAGCACCTGGCGCACCTTGTTGCGCGTGGCATCGCTCCAGCAATCGACGGTCGCGCTCTGGGCGCGCAGGCCCTCGATGAAGGCGGTGATCTCGTAGGCGCGCAGGCTGCTGTCGAGCCTGCGCTGCTTGTCGGCCACCACGTTGAGCATGAACTCCCATACCAGGCGGTTGTCGCACATCATGGCATAGAGGTTGGCCTGTCGGAGCTGCTCGGCCGTGCCATGGGCGAGCAGGTGGGTCAGGCGCTCGGTGATGGCGGGGTCTTCGGATACGCTCGCGATGCGGCGGGCGCAGGCCCTGGCGATGG
>JAHHSP010000102.1 GCA_020025115.1 Collinsella sp.
GCCCTCATCCAACATGTCCATCCCGGCCCCCCCCCCCGGGCCATAACGGGCGACCCCCGGAAACGCGCACGAGAAATCGGCGGGATTCCGGGGGTCGCCCGTTATGGACCGGGGGGGGGGTCTGGTATGGACATGTTGGATGAGGCCTCACTCGACGCCGCCTGCGCTCGCGCGGCGGAGGAACTCGTGCGCAGGGCGATCGACCGCGAATTGCGCGTGAGCACGGCCGAGTCATGCACGGCGGGCATGGTCGCATCGTATGTCGCGGGCGTGCCGGGGGCCAGCGCGGTCCTGCTTGGCGGGGCCGTCACGTACTGCGACGACATCAAGCGCCACGTGCTCGGCGTTCCCCTCGAAACGCTAGAGAGGCATACGGCCGTGAGCGGGCAGACCGCATGTGCCATGGCGGATGGCAGCCGTCGCCTATTCGGTTCTGACCTCGCCGTAAGCATCACGGGGTATGCGGGTCCTGGCGGCGGAAGTACCGTCGATCCGATCGGAACCGTGTATATAGGCATGGCAACCGAATGGGGCACTCGGTTCGAGCGACATCAGTTCGAGGGGAATCGCATGCGCGTCCGAATGCAGGCCGCCCTCGCCGCGCTCCGGCTTCTCATCGACGGCGTCGTCGATGACGGGGTTTCTGTGTCCTGAGCGCGCCTCTTCCGGCTGCTCTTCCGCCCGTGGTCTCGTCGTCTCCTTGGGAAATCAGACGAGCGACGAATCTCGTGCAGATTCCGGTCACATTCATTCCGCCGTATGGGGAATATCACGGAGTAGCATTTCCCACAGGTCGCTTGACTACGAACACCCGTTCGGATACTATCGACTTGTCAAAATCAAGGAGGAGCAATGGCCAAGAATTCCGGTCCCGCGCGCATCATTCACGAGCGAACCACGGGCGAAGAGCGCGAGAAGATGATTGAAGTCACCAAGGCCGATATCATCAAGAAATTCGGCGACGGAGCGATCATGCGCTACGGGGACGGCGGCCCCGAGCTCGAGGTGGAGGCCATTCCGACCGGTGCCATCGCCTTGGACGCCGCACTGGGCATCGGCGGTGTCCCGCGCGGCCGCATCATCGAGATATACGGTCCCGAGTCTTCCGGCAAGACCACGCTTTCGTTGGAAATCGTCGCGGAGGCACAGGCCATGGGCGGCGTCGCCGCGTTCATCGACGCCGAGCACGCTCTGGATCCCACATATGCAGCTCGTATCGGTGTCGATATCGACGAGGTTCTCATTTCGCAGCCCGACACCGGTGAGCAAGCGCTCGAAATCTGCGACATGCTCGTTCGCTCCGGAGCCATTGACGTCGTCGTCATCGACTCCGTCGCCGCCCTGGTGCCCCGCGCCGAAATCGAGGGCGAGATAGGCGAGACGACGGTCGGTCTTCAGGCACGCTTGATGAGCCAGGCATTGCGCAAGCTCGCCGGCTCACTCGCCAAGTCCAATACAACCTGCATTTTCATCAATCAGCTTCGCGAGAAGATCGGCGTTATGTTCGGTAACCCCGAGACGACGACCGGTGGCCGTGCGCTCAAGTTCTTCTCCTCCGTCCGCATCGACATTCGTCGAATCGAGAGCATCAAGGTCAAGGATGAGATCGTCGGCAACCGCGTGCGCGCCAAAGTCGTGAAGAACAAGGTGGCCGCACCGTTCAGGACCGCCGAGTTCGACATCATGTACGGCACCGGCATTTCCAAAGAGGGTTCGGTGCTCGACATGGCCGTCCAATTCAATTTTGTCACCAAGGCGGGTGCTTGGTTCGCCTATGACGGCGAGCGTCTCGGCCAGGGCCGCGAGGCCGCCAAGGAGAAGCTGCGCAAGACCCCGGAGCTCTTGGCCGAACTCGAGCACAAGGTGCGCGTCGCCTGTGGGCTTGAACTCGAGGATGAGCCCGTCGGCACGATTGTCGATGAGGCCGAATTCAACGGTGCCCCCAAAGCCTAGCGCGCACGTGTGACATGACGTTGCGCATGACCGAACTCGAGGTGCACCTTCCGGATCGAAGGAGCGCCTCGAGTTTCTCCACTTCAAAAAAACCAATGGCGGAGGTTTCCTGCGTCATGGAAAACGGCCGATCGAGAGAGATCGTCGTCCCGGTTCGCGTGGGACGCCTGCTCTCGGCCGATGCAGTCGACTTGCCGCTTCCCGAAGAGGAGGCGTTCGACTCGATACACGAGCTTGAGGGGAAGGTTTGCCTCACGCAGTTGACGGAGATGCTCTCGAGACGCGACTACGCCGTGGGTGAGGCGAGGGAGCGACTGCGTAACTACGGGTACCGCGATGTCGAAATCGATATGGCCCTCTCCAAGGCAATCGATGCCAGATTCCTCGATGACCATAGATTTGCGACTTATTTCATCTCGGAACGGATTCGCCGCGGCTGGGGACGACGGAAAATCGAGGGTGAGTTGAGGCGCAGGGGCATTGATGTCAACGACCTCCCAGACTACCCTGAGGGCTATTTTTCCGATGACGATGAGCTGGAGCGGGCGATCGGCCTTTTGTCGCGCAAGACGATTCCAGCCGCAAGACCCCAGGAGAAGCTCATCCGCCACCTTATGGGAAAAGGTTTTTCCTATTCCGTATCCGCTGCGGCCGTTCGACAGCGCCTGTCACCCGATACCTTATGAAACTTTGACAAATCCCCTGCTTCCTCGTAGGATGGATTTGTCATTTGTTTGTTATGCGCTCATCTTCGCAGATGAGATTGACGATATTTCTATCGGCACGATTTCATAGGCCCTTCGATGGACCATACCCGGCAAATGTCCTGCGCCCTCCCTTGCGGCGGGTGTAGCTTTTTTGCATCTTTAACCACCAAAAGGAGTCCATCATGCCAATGGAGCTTGTTCTCGTCGGCATCGTGTGCCTGGCAATCGGCATCTTCATCGCCGTCTTCGCCATGCGCAACGCCAAAGCCGGCAGCGTTCGCGAGGCCGAATCGAAGGTCACCGCGGCCCATTCCGAAGCCGAGCAGGTCATCGCCGACGCCAAGCGCGCCGCCGAGACCCTGAAGAAGGAGGCCCTTCTCGAGGCCAAGGAAGAGATCATCCAGGATAAGCAGGCTGCAGAGGCAGCGGAAGCCCAGCGCAAGAAAGAGATTCGCGCTCTCGAGAATCGCGTGATGCAGCGCGAGGAGTCCCTCGATCGTCGCAACGACGCCTTGGACAAGCGCGAGCATCAGCTTTCCAGCCAGCAGGGCCAGATCGACAAGCGCTCTCGCGAGCTCGAGGAGCTCTATGCCCGCCAGACCGACGAGCTCGAGCGCATCTCCGAGCTCACTCGTGAGGATGCCCACGCCGAGCTGCTCGACAAGGTTCGCGGCGAGGTGACCCATGAGGCCGCCACGATCATTCGCGAGTCCGAGCAGAAGGTCAAGGCCGAGTGCCACAAGACCGCCCAGGAGATCATCTCCCTCGCCATCCAGCGTTGCGCTTCCGATCACACCGCCGAAGTCACCGTGACGTCCGTCCACATTCCCTCTGATGATCTCAAGGGCCGCATCATCGGCCGCGAGGGTCGCAACATCCGCACGTTTGAGCAGGTCTCCGGCGTGAATCTCGTCATCGACGATACGCCCGAGACCGTCGTCCTCTCAAGCTTCGACCCGGTCCGTCGCGAGACCGCCCGAGTCGCCCTGGAGAACCTGATCGCCGATGGCCGCATCCATCCCGCCCGCATCGAGGAGATGTACCAGAAAGCCTCCGACCTTGTGCAGCAGCGTGTTCGCGAGGCCGGTGAGCAGGCCGCATTCGATATGGGAATCCATGATCTGCACCCTGAGATCGTCAAGACCCTCGGCGCCCTGCGTTATCGCACCTCTTTCGGACAGAATGTCCTTCGCCACTCTCTCGAGGTCGCCGATCTCTGCGCCATCATGGCGGCTGAGCTCGGAATCGACGTCGTGACCGCCAAGCGCGCCGGTCTCCTGCACGACCTCGGCAAGGCTATCGACCATGAGGTCGAGGGTCCGCACGCCGTCATCGGTGCCGAGCTCGCCCGCCGTTATGGGGAGAAGCCCGCGATCGTTCACGCCATCGAGGCGCATCACGGCGATATCGACGCCAACACGGTCTTGGATGTCCTCGTTCAGGCTGGCGATGCCATTTCCGCTTCCCGTCCCGGCGCTCGCCGCGAGTCCGCTGAGAACTATATCAAGCGCCTCGAGAAGCTCGAGGAGATCGCGAACTCCCATGCAGGCGTCGAGCGTACTTATGCCATGCAGGCGGGCCGCGAGGTCCACGTCATGGTTCAGCCCGATAAGGTCTCCGATGCCGAATCCACGGTCCTGGCGCATGATATCGCGCAGCAGATCGAGGAGGAGATGGAGTATCCCGGGCAGGTTCGCGTCGTCGTCATCCGCGAGAGCCGCGCCGTCGATATTGCGAAGTAGCGTGACCCATGTCTGAGGGCAACGATCTCATCTCGTTCATCGCCTCCATGTCCGGCGAGGGAAATCTTCGTGTCGAGGAGAACCTCGGCGCCGGTTTCGTTCGCCTGCGCGTTTCAGAGGCAGAGCGCCGTCAGGCCAAG
>JAHHSP010000103.1 GCA_020025115.1 Collinsella sp.
GCCCTGGACGACGAGCACGTGCACGCAGGCATCGGGCTCGCGCATCTGAACTTTCTTCTCGGGATACGCAAGGCAGAGCGCCTCTCCGACCTGGCGATTGAGATCCATGCTCGTGAGCTCGTAGTCCGTGTTCGAGCGACGCGCCGCGACCTTGAAGGTCTCGAACGGCCCGAACTCGGCGAGCGCGTCGATGGCGGCACGGCAGTACTCATCGGGCTCGCGATTCGTATGGAACGCCAACGAGCAGCGAGCGACGCCCGGGACCCGAGCGATGAGCGGCATGGCGTGCTCAGCCTCGCCCCTCGTTGAAAAGGTGACGAGGATATGGCCGGAGATTCGCGTCACGCACGAAACGGAAAAGGCGGCCAAGGCCGCCTTCAACGAATCCATGAGGACGCGCTCGAACCGCGTACGGTTCTTGCCCTTGAGCCCTATCTCGTGATAGTGCACCAGGCATACGCGACTTGCCAATTAGGCCTCCTGGGGATCGATGTGGCCGAGGGCGGCCTCGTAGCGCTCATGGTCATAGGAGATGGTGCCATCCACGATCTCCTCCATGGCCATGGAGATGGTGTCCTTGCCGGACAGCATGACGGTCAGGTCATCGGTGTCCTGGACGGCGAGAACGCGGCTGTGCTGACCGCGCAGCATATTGTTGATGTCGCTGGCGCGCTGGGACGCGAGCGAGGAGAGCAGGAACCTATTGTGGTCGGTCTTCTGCAGCAGGTCATCAATGGCAGGCTTCACAACAGACACTTCGGATCAATTCCTTTCGTGACGGTGCAATACGGCGATGAGCTCCTCCGTGGCGCACTCGAGATCGTCGTTCACGAGGATCTCGTCGTAGCGGTCGCGCAGGGCCATCTCGCCTTCGGCGGTATGGAGTCGGAGCTCGAGGGACTCCGGGGTCTCGGAGCCACGACCGAGGAGGCGCTCGCGCAGGACATCGAGCGACGGAGGCTCGATGAAGATGAGCACGGCCTCGGGGAAGCGCTCCTTTACGGCCAGGGCCCCCTGGACGTCGATCTCCAGGATGAGGGACTGACCGGTGGAGAGGTTGCGATCCACCTCGCTGGCAAGGGTGCCATAGCGGTGATCGTGCACCTGTGCCCACTCGATGAAGTCGCCGGCCTCGATGCGAGCCGAAAACTCATCCTCGGTCAGGAAGTAGTAATTCACGCCGTCCATCTCGCCGGCGCGCGGGCTCCTCGTGGTAGCGGAAACCGTCAGGCCCAGGTTGGGTAACCGATCGCGCACACGTGCGACCAGGGTGCCCTTCCCTGCGCCTGACGGCCCGGAAATCACAAAGAGCTTTGACTCGCTCTGGCCCACTTACTTGGTGAGCTGCTCGAGGAGCTGCTCGCGCTGGCGGACGCCGAGGCCCTGAACGCGACGGGTGGCGGAGATGCCCAGCTCGTCCATGATCTTGGTGGCCTTGGCCTTACCATAGCCAGGGAGGGACTCGATGAGGGTGGAGACCTTCATACGGGAAGCGATGGGATCGTCGGAGTTCAGGACGGAGTCCAGGGACACCTCGCCCTTCTTGATCTTCTCACGGAGCTCGGCACGAGCGTGACGGGCGGCAGCGGCCTTCTCGAGAGCGGCCTTGCGCTGCTCATCGGTGAGCTGAGGAAGCGCCATTTGAACCTCCAAAAACTAGGCATCTTCTAACTATGCTCAGGGTGCAGCACATGCGTTTACGTGCATGTTTGAACCTTCAACGGCAATCTAGGGTAGTCCATGCTCTGCCAAATTGCAAGATATCGCGTCAAAATCTGTGTCAAAAGCCCTGCATAGAGGCTATGTAGACAACGGAATCGCAGGTAGACACCCACACTCCATTATTACTTCACGTTCTCACGCAATTCGGTGACGATGGCCTCGTACGCCCCGACCGGGTCTTCGGCGCCCGTGATGGGGCGGCCGACGACGATGTGGCTCGCTCCACGGGAGATGGCCTGCGACGGCGTGGCGACGCGCGTCTGATCGCCCGGCTCGGCTCCGGCGGGGCGAACACCCGGCGTGACGATGAGGGCGTCGGGGCCCAACAGCTCGCGCATGGCCTCGGCCTCCATCGGGGAGCACACGATGCCGTCGATGCCGTTGGCTTGCGCAAGGGACGCGAGGCGGGCCGCCTCGTCGGCGACCGGGGAGTCGACGCCGATCTCGGTCAGGGAATCCTGGCTCATGCTCGTGAGCACGGTGATGGCAACCAGGTTGGGGCGGCTCCCCCGCACCTCGGCGGCAGCCTCGGCACCCTCACGGCAAGCCGCGAGCATGGCGCCGGAGCCAAGCCCGTGCACGGAGAGCAGGTCCGCCCCGGCGAGCGCGGCGGAACGCGCGGCACCGCGTACCTGATGCGGGATGTCATGGAACTTCAGATCGAGAAACACCTTGAAACCGCGCTCATTGAACTCGCGGACGATCGAGGGCCCCTCGGCATAGAACAGCGTCATGCCGACCTTCAACCAGGTGGCGTGACCGGATAGCGCATCGGCGAGCTCGAGGGCTCGGTCGCGGTCGCAGTCGATCGCGACGATGATGCGGTCACGGGCATCGTTCTCTAGCATTCGAACGCTCCGATCAACTCGTTGATATCCTTCACGCCCTGGCTCTCGGCCCAAGCCTCGAGCTCGCGCAGGATGCGGACGGAGGCATCGGGGTCGACGAAGCTGGCCATGCCCACGGAAACGCAGCAAGCGCCCGCGAGGATGAACTCGGCCGCATCCTCACCCGTCATCACGCCGCCGACGCCGCAGATCGGAATGTCGACGGCCTTGGACGCCTCCCAGACCATGCGGACGGCGATGGGATGGCACAACGGGCCGGACAGGCCGCCCGTCGGCTTGGAGAGCCTGGACCGGCGCGTGCGCACGTCGATGGACATGCCGGGGATGGAGTTGATGACGGTCAGGCCGTCCGCGCCCTCAGCCTCAAGCGCTCGTGCGATCTCGGGGATGCGCACGGGGGCCATCTTGACAAAGAGGGGCTTGTCGGTGACCTTGCGGCAGGCGCGCATGACCTCGGAAGCGCCCTCGGGGGTCGACCCGCAGGCGGCGCCGCCGGCCGCGATGTTGGGGCAGCTCACGTTGATCTCGTAACCGGCGGCCCAGGGGCACAGCTCCGCGAACATCTCGAGGGCGCGGACGTACTCCTCGGTGGAGTGACCGGCGACCTGGCAGATGACCTGCGTGCCCTTGGCGGTGAGGTCGGCCAGCCACGGGCCGGACTGCTCGGCGAAGGCGGCCACGCCGGGGTTCTGCAGACCGACCGAGTTCATCATGCCGCCGGGGACCTCGGCCATGCGCGGCGCGGGGTTGCCCGGCCAGGGCTCGGCCGCACAGCCCTTGGTGGTGATGGCCCCGAGCTGGCTCACATCCATGAGCTCGCTGAACTGCCAGCCATACCCAAACGTGCCGGAAGCGGTATTGATGGGGTTCTTCATCTTCACGCCGCCGAAATCGACGGCCATATTCACCTGACTCACCAGACCACCACCTTGGATGCATCAAAGACCGGGCCGCACATGCAGGCGCCCTGCATGCCGTCGGTCGTCTCGACATTGCACGTGCTGCACGCGCCGAACCCGCAGCTCATCATGCGCTCGAGGGAGGCCTCGCAGTACACGCCCGCCTCGATCGCCGACGCCGCGACCTTGCTCATCATAACGCCGGGGCCGCAGGTGGCCACGTAATCGTATTCGCGGGAGGAGAGCAGCTCGGCGGCGGGCTCGGTGCAAAAGCCGTGCAGGCCGGCCGTGCCGTCATCGGTCGCCACGCGGACCTCGCCGGCGGCCAGAGCCTCGAAGTCCTCGACGCCGACGAGCTTGGAAGCGCTGGCGGAGCCGACGCACGCGTCGACCGCGATGCCGGCCGCGGCAAGCTCACGCGCCAGGCACAGCACCGGAGGAACACCGATGCCGCCGCCGACCACGAGCACGCGGCGAGCACCCTCGGGAACGCGCCAGCCATGACCACCGGGGCCGAGCAGATCGCTCGTGAAGCCTCGGCCCCACTCGGACATGCGCTGCGTGCCCTTGCCGACGACCGCGTACCAGATCTCGACGGTACCGCGCTCCGGGTCGGAGGCGACATAGCTCAGCGGCAAACGCAGCAGCTCACTCGTATCACCCGGGACGCGGATGTTCACGAACTGCCCGGGTTTGAGCGCGAATGCGAGACGCGGGGCCGAAATGACGAGCGAGAAGATGCCGTCGGCGATCTTCTCGTTCGAAATGACCTCGAAGTCATGCATGCGCGCAGGCGAAGGATTCGGCATATATGCTCCCCTCCCCATGCTTTGCATGGTTGTCTGACAATGCCGCACGGGCGGCGCGAAGGCGCGGCCCGTGCGGCGCTCGAAGCTTATGTTAGCAAACGAGGCCGGCGGCGAGCGTACGCTTGCCACCCACGAACACGTCGGTTGCGCGACCGGTGAGCTCGACGCCCTTGAAGCCGGAGTTCTTGGC
>JAHHSP010000104.1 GCA_020025115.1 Collinsella sp.
GGCCTGGACAGTGAGGGTAATCCGGTTGTGGTCGATCCGAGCAAGCCCGCTGGGGAGGGCCAGGGCACTTCGGGCGAGGAGCCTGCCGAGGACCCCGCCAATGCCGGTGCAGATAAGGATTCCCAGTCGCTGAAGGGTGCTGACGCCGCGAACAAGGACAAGACCGGTTCGAACACCGCCGCGTTGGACCCTTCAAAAAAACCCAAGACTTCCGCGGAGGTCGAGGCCGCCGAGCGCGCCGTGTTGGAGAATTCCCCTTGGTATTGGAAGGTGCTCGACGCGCTTTTCGGGTTTGACGGCGCGAAGGGCATGGCCGTGGTTTCGACGGGGGAAAAAGAATGAATGCGGTGAAGGTCGCTGCCATCGACTTGGGAACGGTGTCCTCGCGCCTGCTGTGCGCCGAGGTGCGTAACGGTCAAATTGCGGCATCGACCAAACACACCGTCATCACCGACTTGGGCGAGCGGGTGGATGCCGATGGCGTCTTTGTCCCTGCTGCGATTGACCGCGTCGTGCAGGCTTGCACCGAGTTTGTCCGCGAGGCGCGGGAATTTGGCGTTCGATACGTGTGCTGCACGCTGACGAGCGCCGCCCGCGATGTGTCCAACGGTGATGAGCTGCTAGATCGATTGCGAGGCCTCGGGCTTGTCCCGCAGGTCATCCCTGGTGAGGTCGAGGCGCGCTTGACGTTTTACGGTGTTGCGCATGACTTCGCGGGTGAGCGTATAGCCGTGGCCGATTCGGGCGGTGGGTCGACGGAGCTGGTGGTCGGGCGTGCGCTCGATGACCGTCTGGAGCTCGTTTGCGTCGAGTCGCTCAACATCGGGTGCCGGCGCGTGACGGAGCGTTTCTTTTCGAGTACGCCGCCGAGCGCCGACGAATTGGACGAGGCCGCCGCGTGGGCGCGTGCGCAATTCGAGCCGTATTGGGCGGGGCTTTCCGATCGTCCGGAGCGGCTTGTCGCTGTGGGCGGCACCGTGACCACACTTGTCGCGATGGTGCATGAGCTTGTGGAGTACGATTCACATTTCGTGCATCTGCGAGATTTGACGATCGAGCAGATCGAGGGCGGTATCGAGCGGATGAGGAGCCTCTCCGTCGAGCAGATCGCGGAGCTTCCGGGTATCCAGGCCAAGCGCGCGCCGGTCATCTTGGCAGGTGCGGTCATAATGCGCGAACTCATGCGTGCCGGTGGGTACGGTCGCCTGACGGTGAGCGAGAACAGCCTGCTTGCGGGCGCCGCGGCGACGGTCTACGAGACCGTTGTGAGCGGTCGTACCGTTATCGGCTGGGTCCCCGAGCTTTCAGTCCGGTAAACAAACAAGCCCTCCGCAGATGGAGGGCTATTTCATCATGGTAGAGGCGGTGGGACTCGAACCCACAATCCCGAAGGCCGAAGATTTTAAGTCTCCTGCGTATGCCAATTCCGCCACGCCTCCATAGAGGAGAAGTGTACCATGCACGGTGCATCGCTTGCGGCTCTGTTCGCCTCGCTCAGAATGTGGACATGTTCGCCGCGGACCGCGCTCGGCCGCAGCCTCAATCAGCTTTGGCCTCACTCAGAATGTTTGCATGCTCGCGAGGTCGCTCCTGATAATCGATGCTCTTACTCGGGTTGCTGGCGTTGTCGGAATCATGCCGAAGCACATTGCGAGAAAAGATAAAAAAGTTCTTGCCCGTCCTTTCGTCTTTCACTATTATTGGAAATCACGCGGGCGTGGCGGAATTGGCAGACGCGTATGGTTCAGGTCCATATGGGGGCAACCCCGTGAAGGTTCAAGTCCTTTCGCCCGCACCACTGATTGAGAGAGCCCCAGCAATGGGGCTTTTTTCATGCCGCGAAGCCGTCCGGTTATGTGCATTCGTTCCACAATAGTTGATGGTGGAGCTATCGGGACGCCGTGCAGTCCGGTGCGGGATCAGATGTATGTGGCGTTTTGCCGTAATGGCGTTTTGCCGTAAATGTATAAAAATCAATATTGCGCTTGTAATAGTGAATAGTTTTTTGGGGATGGCGGAAATCTGTCCGTGCGTTTTTGCCAATGTGGTCAAAATACCCTAATTGTGCGCTGGATTGCGCTTCGATTCTGGCAAAAAGTCGTAAAAAGGGGAGCTGCGATTCGCCGGGAGGAGTCATTTTGCCAAACGATCGTACTGCGTTGGGGTAAAACGCCAGGATTTGGGAGTGCTTTGTTTTATGCACGGACCCAGCGGCCTTCATCGCGGCGCACAATCAGGGTATTTTGACCAGAGTAGTAAAAACTAATATTAACAAACCCTCCATAGGACGATGTTTTGCCTTTGGGGCTGCGCTTGCGCTTCATGTGTCTCGCTGGGTGTGATGTATTTTCACAGGCAAATAATCGGGAACTGATAATCGGCAGAGTAGAATACGGGGCGTTGGCCTGTGTTGGTGTTTGGCCGGGCCGCATTGGATGGAAACACCTCCGATTTGGGAACGTCCTACATGATCGAACTGCTTAAGCGTTTTTACCGACCTTTTCGTCTCGAGTGCGTCCTCGGTCCCCCCAGCAAGCTGCTCGAGGTCGTGTTCGACTTGGTCACCCCTCTTGTGGTGGTGCAGATGATCGACCTCGGTGTGAGCGGCCGCAACGTGGAAACTGTGCTCGCATACGGAGGCCTGCTTGTTCTCATGGCGTGCGCGGGCTTCATTTCCACGCTCATCTGCCAAAAAATGGCGTCCCGCGCCTCGCAGGGGATGGGAACCGACATGCGAAACGCCTTGTTTGAGCACGTCAACGCCATGTCTTATGTTGAGATCGACCGTTTCGGCACCCCATCGCTCATCACGCGCATCACCAATGACGTCAATCAAGTTCAGCTCGCCATCGCTTTGGGTGTGCGCCAGCTCACGCGTTGGCCGTTGCTTTCGATTGGTTCCATGGTCGCCGCAATGGCCATCGATGCCAAGCTGAGCATTATCTTTTTTGTTTCAATGCCGCTTATCGGTGGCATTTTCTGGCTCGTGATGGCGCGCTGCGTCCCGTATTTCAAGCGCACGCAGCAAAAGCTCGACCGTATCGGCCTGATTGCGCGCGAGGGCCTGTCGGGCGCCCGGGTCGTGCGCGCGTTTGTGCGGGAGGAGCATGAGCGAGAGCGTTTTCGCCAAGCGGCGGATGAGCAGGCAGACATCGCCATTGCCGTTGGAAAGCTCTCCAGCGTGCTCAACCCCGCGACGTTTCTCGTGATGAATCTCGCCATCTGCGCGATCTTGTGGGTGGGTGGCCTGCAGGTGGATGCAGGCGCGCTTACGCAGGGCGAGGTCATGGCATTCGTCAACTATATGACACAGACCCTGCTGTCGATTGTCTATGTCGCCAACCTGGTAGTGGTGTTCACCAGAGCGGGTGCGAGCGCCGGACGCATTCTGGAGGTGCTCGATTGCGAGCCGGGAATTCGTTCGGGAGCCGACGCCGCGACCGAGCCGGATGGGGATGCGAAAATCGCCATCGCCCTGCATGATGCCTGCTTCGCATATCCCGGGAGCGTGGTGAATGCCGTCGACCACGTGACGCTCGAGTTGCCGCAAGGGGGTACGCTCGGCATCATCGGGGGAACCGGCTCGGGCAAATCAACGCTTGTGAGCCTTATTCCACGCCTGCATGAGATGACGGGCGGCTGCATCGAGGTGCTCGGGCGTGACGTGCGTACCTGGGACCTCGATGCGCTTCGCCGCCAGGTGGGATTTGTTCCGCAAAAAGCCGAACTGGTGAGCGGAACGATTCGCACGAACCTGATGTGGCGCGACCCTTCCGCCTCCGATGCCGAATTATGGTCCGCGCTCGAGACGGCGCAGGCGGGCGAGTTTGTGGCCGCGCTCCCCCTGGGGCTCGATGCGGCGGTCGAGGCGGGTGGCAAGAATTTCTCAGGTGGGCAGCGCCAGCGTCTTACCATCGCCCGTGCGCTCGTGGGCAACCCGAGGATCATCGTCATGGACGATGCCGCTTCTGCGCTCGACTTCAAGACCGATGCCGCCCTGCGTGCGGCGATTAAGGGCCTGAAGGGCGCGAAGGGTGCGAAGGGCGCGAAGGGCACACGCGATGGCCGCCCTACCACGGTCATCGTGAGTCAGCGTGTTTCCTCGGTGCGCGATGCCGACCTCATCTGCGTGATGAGGCACGGCGTCGCCGTGGGCGTGGGCACGCATCGGGAGCTGCTGAGCGGATGCGATATCTATCGCGAGATCTGCGCATCCCAGCTCGGGGTCGAGGAGGGGGCGGCGTCTCATGCCTAATCCGTACGCATCTACGGCCGGCGCGGCCACCATCACCGCCGCGGCCGCCGGCAACGAGAGCCTGAATGAGATGAAGGGGCCGTCTGGCTCCGATCGCGATCCCGTCTCGGGCGCGAGGATGTCGGCCGCGCAGGTCACGCGCCGGTTGCTGGCATATGT
>JAHHSP010000105.1 GCA_020025115.1 Collinsella sp.
CCCCCATGTGAGCCCGCCCCCATGTGAGCCGGGCGCTACGAGAAGCTTGTGAGCTCCTGCCAGCGGGCGGACTCGACGGTTCTGCCATCTTGCAGGATGAAGTAGGCCGCCGTGTCCTCGAGTGCATCGGCGATTTCGGAGCCTCGGCGGCTTCCAGCCACGAACAGCGTGGTCGAGAGCGCATCCGCCGCAGTCGAGGACGGGCTGAGCACCGTGACGCTCGCCACATCGGTCTGGACGGGCTCGCCGGTACGCGGGTCGAGGATGTGCCAGTACGTGACGCCGCCTTGCTCGAACACGCGCTCGTACAGGCCGCTCGTCACCAGCGACCCCTCTCGTACGCGCGCGGTGCCCACCACGTTGTCGCCACCGGGGCCGTTGGGATCGCGGATGCCGGTTTCCCAGGGTTCGCCGTTCGGCTTCTCCCCAAACAGCGCTATGTTGCCGCCGAGCGAGAGCACGGCGCCGGTGGCGCTTGTCTCGGTGCGCAGCAGATCGCAGAGGCGGTCCGCCACGTACCCCTTGGCGATGCCTCCCAGGTCGAGCTTGGCCTGCGGGTCGGCCAAGCGCACGGCGAGAGCCTCCTCGTCTATCTCGATGCCGCGCCAGTCCACATGGGGCAAGGCGCCGGCGATCGCCTCGGGGCTCGGCCGCTTGCCCTCTTTGAAATCCCAAAGCGTCGAGACGGCGCCGATCGTGATGTCGAACAGGCCATCCGCTTGCTCGCAGCACGCCTTCGCCGCGAGCAGGAGGTCGACGGTGTCGGCGTGCACATGGACGGGCATGCCGGCCGCGGCGTTGATGCGGGCGATGTCGGATCGCTCGTCATAGAGGTCGAAAAGCGAGTCGAAATGGGCGCACGCATCGGCGAGCCGCGCCGGTGCGGCGCCGTCGCCGTAGACGCTGAACGTGCAGTAGGTGTCGAAGGCGAAGGTCGACCCGGTGACGGGCTTTTTGGGCGCGGGGGCATCGGGTCGGGCGCATCCGGAGAGCATCAGGGCAAGGGCCGAGCAGGCCCCGCCGCGCACGAGGTCGCGACGTGAGACCATCGGGTTTTCCGTCTTACCCATGAAATGCCTCCCGGGGCAGTGAACGCAGGATGACTTGGACGACAACGCCCACGGCGGTTCCGCACAGCACGCCGGACACGGCGAGTACGGGCGCGTTCACCCAGGCGACGTGTGCGGAGAGAAGCACGGCGACGGCCGCGAGCTGTCCCACATTGTGGGCGAGTCCGCCGAGCACCGAGGTGGCGACGGTGGAAAAGGCCCCGCTGCGCACGGCGAGTGCCATGACGGCCCAAGACAGCGTGCCGCCTGCGAGTGAGAATGCGAGCATCTGCAGGTTGGCGAAGAGAAGCGTCGAGGCGATGACCTTGATGAGCATGAGGAAGAAGCCCGCCCTCGCGCCCAGGCGCTCGAGCGCCATGAGGACCGCGGCATTGCCCAGGCCCAGCTTCACGCCGGGCACGGTGACAGGTAGGGGGATGAGCAGTTCGAGATAGCTGCATGCGAGCGCGGCGGCGGTGAGCACTCCGTAGAGCGCGGTGCGCCGTCCGGGCGATGCCGGCGCCTCGGGGGCCGTGCGCCGCCCGTTGTCGGACATGTCGTGCGAGTTTCTCATGCTTGTCATTATACGGGTTGGGTACGCTGTTAGAAGTTTGGCACCAACCTGAGAGGAGAGCCTTCATGGCCGTCCTGTTTATCGAATATCCAAAGTGCACGACCTGCAAAAAGGCCAAGAAGTGGCTGGACGAGCATGGCGTCGAGTACATCGATCGCCATATTGTCGAGGATAACCCTACGGCGGCGGAGCTGGCGAAATGGCATGAGCGCTCCGGGCTGCCGCTGCGTCGTTTTTTCAACACGAGCGGCATGAGGTACCGCGAGCTCGGAATCAAGGCCAAGCTCGATGCCGGCATGACGGACGAGGAGGCCTATGCGCTGCTCGCCACCGACGGCATGCTGGTCAAGCGCCCCTTGGTCGTCGCGGACAACGTCGTTTTGACGGGGTTCAAGGAGGACTCTTGGGCGGAGGCGCTTCTGTGACCTGCGCGGCGGTCACCCGGAAGCGGCCGATCGGGGCCTGAGCACGCGCGGCATCCACCGGTTCGTTGGCAATTGTGATGGACGCGGCTCTCGGCCGGGCCCGCAACAGTGTGGAGCGCGTTCGCGCGGAGAGGATTCACCATGAAATTCGTCATCGCCTCCGATATCCACGGGTCGGCTTACTGGGCCGAGCGCTTGATGGGGGTCGTCGAGCAGGAGCAGCCCGACCGCGTGCTGCTCTTGGGCGATCTGCTCTATCACGGTCCGCGCAACGACCTCCCGCGCGATTACGCCCCCAAACGCGTGATCGAACTGTTGAATGGTTTGGCCGCGACCGGGGGCCTCGTCGCCGTGCGCGGCAATTGCGAGGCCGAGGTCGACCAGATGGTGCTCGGCTTCCCTTGCATGGCCGATAGCGCCGTGGTCTTGGATGACGGCGGCCGCGAGCTGTTCTGCACCCACGGGCACGTCTTTGGCGCGGGCAAGCACAACAGCACGGATCGCGTGCCGAAGCTCCCCGCGGGCTCGGCGCTGCTGTTCGGGCACACGCACATCAAGGTGAACGAGGAGAGCGCGGATCATCCGGGTCTGTGGCTGTTCAATCCCGGCAGCGTGTCGATTCCCAAGGATGGATCGAACAGCTGCGGCATCTACGAGAGCGGGTTGCCCCTCGACGAGGCCTTCCGCCACATTGCCCTCTAATTTGTCCCGTTTGGGGACAGGAGCGAAGCGAGACTTCACAAACACGAGTAAAGGAGCACGTGAGATGGGTTCATGGACCGAGACCGGGTCGTCGAGTTTGGCGAGCATCACACGCGACACCTCGACGCTTTCCGATGCGCGTGAGGAGGTGCAGTCCCTCGTTGAGACGATCTGGCGCCTGCGCCAGCCCGATGGTTGCCCCTGGGATCGCAAGCAGACCCATGAGAGCATCGGCAAGAACATGATCGAAGAGGCCTACGAGGCCCTCGACTGCATCGAGGCCGGCGATGAGGCGCATCTGCGCGAGGAGCTCGGCGACGTGCTCATGCAGGTGGTGCTGCATGCCCAAATCGCGGCGGACTCCGGCGCCTTCACCATGGCCGATGTCGCGCGCGATATCAACGACAAGCTCATCCGCCGCCATCCGCATGTGTTTGGGGAGCGCAGCGCCGATTCCGCCGACGAGGTGCTCGCCATTTGGGACAGCGTCAAGCTCGCCGAGAAGGGCGCCAGGGATGCCGATGCGGCAGAGGCCGGCGAGCGCCCCGCGGGCTTGCTCGACGACGTGCCGCGGGCGTTACCGGCGCTCATGCAAGCCCAGAAGGTCTCGCGCAAGGCGGCCTCTGCGGGCTTTGAATGGGAGACTGTCGAGGACGTATGGGACAAGGTCGCCGAGGAGCGTGCGGAGTTCGAGGCGGAGGCGCCCGGCACCGCCGAGCGCGAGCTCGAGTTCGGCGATTTGCTGTTCGCGCTGGTAAACGTGGCTCGCAAGGAGGGTATCGACGCCGAAAGCGCGTTGCGTGCGAGTACGGCGAAATTCCGCGAGCGTTGGGCCGCGATGGAACGTGCCGCCCATGAGGGCGGGGTTGACTTGGAGTCCCTCGCAACCGGGCAGCTCAATGCGTTGTGGGACGAGGTCAAGCGCGGATAACGCGAATCTTCGACGGGCGCCGTCGAGTGCATTCCATTCCATCGACCACAAAGCCTGCACCCCGGCCAGAGCGCGCCGTGAGATAATGGATGACGCATAAGCGCACATACACCTTCAATCACACAAGGCGCCCATGGCTATCTCTTCTTCGAACACAACATCTTCCGCTCGCGTGGCCGATCCCGACAAGACGGGGGACCTGTCCGCCGTTGCGGCGGCGGCCCCGTCCAAGCCCCATAAGCGTTCGGCCCGCGGCAGCGACGTGGCCAAACGCGCGAAACAGGAGCGTCGCGCCGCCCGCAAACAGGGCGCGGCCTCCCCGCGATCCGTGCGCAAGTCGGTCGCCGGGGCTCCCGTTGCGAGCGGGGCCGCGCATGCGAAGCGCGGCAAGGCCCCGCGCCCGGCTCAGCAAGACCTCATGCGTTACGCTTCGGACAACGTGGTGGTGCGCTGGTTTTACACCCTGACCACCGGGCCACGCCGCTATCTTTTTTATGGCGCTGTGCTCGCGATGGCGTTGGTGGGGATTTACGGCCCGGTGAAGGATTTCTACATCGCACGCCGCACCGTGATGATTCTCGAGGAGCAGACCGCGATTCGCAAGGAGTACAACGAGACCCTCGGCGACGAAGTGGGCGGCCTCATGTCCCAGGAGGGCATCGAGGACACGGCGCGTAAGGACTTGGGTATGGTGATGCCCGGCGAGCAGACCATTACC
>JAHHSP010000106.1 GCA_020025115.1 Collinsella sp.
GGCGGGGCATCCCCGGGCGAATCCCCTGCCGATGCCATTTCACCTTCAACCACGACCGAGGGAGGTGCCGCGTAAATGAGTCGCCGCACGACCGAACTGCTCCTGCTCATAGCCGCCGCGTTCCCCGTCACACTGCTCTATGCCATGTACGTGGTCACCACGGGCGCCGCGCTCTCTTTTCAGACATTGGCCGTCCCGCTGGGACTGTTCGCCGCGTTCGCCGCGGCCCACATCGGCGTGCGCATTTTCGCGCCCGGCGCCGACCCGGCGATTCTGCCCATCGTATTCACGCTCTCGGGCATCGGCATCACCTTTGTCACGCGCCTGCAACCCGACGCCTCGCTCGGCCAGGTGGTCTTCCTGTTCATGGGCGTGGCCCTCATGGTGGGCACGCTCGCCGTCGTGAAGAACCTCGAGATCATCAAGCGCTACAAATACGTCCTGGGCATCGCCGGCATCATCTTGCTCGTGCTGCCCATGTTCATCGGCACCGAGATCTACGGCTCCAAGCTGTGGATCAAGATCGGCAGCTTCCAGTTCCAGCCCGGTGAGTTCGCCAAGGTGCTCATCGTCTTGTTCCTCGCCGGCTACCTGGCCGAGAACCGCGAACTGCTGTCCATCTCAAACCGCACCGTGCTCGGCATCAAGTTCCCGCGCCTGCGCCTGCTCTACCCGCTGTTCATCGTATGGGGCGTCTGCCTGCTCGTCGTCGCGTTCGAACGTGACCTGGGCAGTGCGCTTCTGTTCTACACCATCTTCTTGATCATGCTCTACGTGGCCACGGGCCGCGTGTCCTACGTGATCATCGGCCTTGCGCTGCTGGCCCTGGGCGCATTCGGCATGTACCAGATCATGAGCCACGTGCAGGTCCGCGTCGCCATTTGGCTCGACCCGTTCTCCGACGCGCAAAACCTCGGTTACCAGATCGTCCAATCGCTGTTCTCCTTGGCGGATGGCGGCCTCGCGGGCGTCGGGATCGGCAAGGGCATGGCCGACATCATCCCCGTCGTGGCCTCCGACATGATCTTCGCCGCGATCGGCGAGGAGATGGGCCTGCTCGGCGGTGCCGCGGTGCTGCTGCTGTTCATGCTGTTCGCGGTCCGCGGCCTCACCACCGCAGCGCGCGCCAAGTCGGACCTGGCGGCCTTCTCCGCCGCCGGCCTCACCGCGGCCATCTCCTTCCAGGCCTTCACCATCGTGGGCGGCGTGACCAAGCTCATCCCGCTCACCGGCGTGACCCTGCCCTTCATGAGCCAGGGCGGCTCCTCCCTGCTCGCGAGCTTTGTGATCGTGGGCCTGCTGCTGCGCGCCGGCGATGAGGCCACCGGACGCTCGACCGAAATCGCCAACACGAGCACCGACTTGGCCACCACCGGCTATCGCACCACCGTGCGCGGCTCGCATATGCGCCGCCCCGCCCTCGACACGCCCGAAAGCGGCCTGCTCGGCCGCGTGGCGCTCGCCAACCGCCTCACCCGCACCGTGTTCCTGTTCACCGCGCTGTTCGCCGTGCTCATCGGCAACATCACCTATATCCAGGTGATCAAAGCGGCCGAGTATCAGGACATGCCGAGCAACAACCACACCATCAACAAGGCGCGCTACATCAAGCGCGGCTCGATCATCACGTCCGACGGCCTCACCCTCGCCGAGTCCATCCAGCAAGACGACGGAACGTACACCCGCTCCTACCCCAACGGCAACCTTGCCGCGCACGCGGTGGGTTACTACTCGAATCAGTACGGCACCGCGGGCATCGAGAGCACGCAAAACGACACGCTCACGGGATCCAAAGACTACTCGAGCTGGCAAAACGCCCTCAGCTCGCTAGCCGGCGTCAGCGAGCCGGGCAACTCGGTCCAGCTCACCATCGACTCGCGCATCCAGCGCGCCGCCGAGCAGGCACTCACCGGTCGCGTGGGCGCCATCGTCGCCCTCGACCCGCGAAGCGGCGCCGTGCTCGCCTGGGCCAGCGCGCCCACCTTCGACAATACGAACATCCAGGCCGCGATCGAGGCCGCCAGCGCCAGCGGCGGCACGGACACCTCCATGTACGACCGCGCCACCCTCGCGCTCTACACGCCGGGCTCCACTTTCAAAGTCCTCACACTCGCCTCGGCGCTCGAGAATGGCCTGGCCACACTCGACACCACCTACGACAGCCCGGGACGCATGGAGATCGGCGGTGCCGACGTGGTGAGCATCGACGAGCTGGGCCACGGCACGATCTCGCTGGCAAAGGCGTTCGCGCTCTCGTCCAACACGGTCTTTGGCCAGGTGGCCGAGGGCCTTGGCGCCGAAAAGCTCGTGGCCACGGCGCGCGCCTTCGGTTACGGCCAGCAGCTCGGTCTGGACTTCACCACCGCCGCATCCGTCATGCCCGACCCCGCCGAGATGACCGAGTGGGAGCTCGCCTGGGCCGGTGCCGGCCAGCCCGTCGGCCAGGGCCACACGCCCGGTCCGCAGGCGACCGTAATGCAAAACGCGCTCATGGCCGCCACGATCGCCAACAACGGCATCGCCATGAACCCCTACGTGGTCTCGCAGATCCTCGCGCCCGACGGCACCGTCCTCAAGACCACACGCGGCCGCTCCCTCGGCCAGGCTGTGAGCAGCGGTACCACCGAGCAGGTCAAACAGGCCATGCTCGACGTCGTTCAAAACGGCACCGGCTCGGCCGCGGCGATCGCGGGCGTGAAGGTGGCCGGAAAGACCGGCACTGCCGAGACCAACAACGCCACTGCGAACTCCACGTTCGTTGGATTTGCCCCCTATGACACCCCCACCGTGGCAATCGCCGTCGTGATCGAGCAGAACGCGAAGGGCGAGCAGAGCGCGGCGGGCGTGGGCGGACAAGTCCTGCGCGCGGCGCTCGCGACACAGGGGCTGTAGTAATTCACCGGTACGAGGTAACACTTCCGCCCAGGGCGGATGGACTGATGAGGAGTTAAAGACATGCCAGACGGACAGCGCGTACTTGGAGGAAGGTACCTGCTTAAGGACAAGGTCGGCAACGGCGGCATGGCCAGCGTCTACCGAGCGCAGGACCAGGTGCTCGACCGCACCGTCGCCGTGAAGATCATGCTCCCCCAGTATGCCGGGGATGCCACCTTCGCCGCCCGTTTCAAGCAGGAGGCACAGGCCGCCGCCGGCTTGCAGAGCCCCTACATCGTGGGCGTGTACGACTGGGGCAAGGACGGCGACACGTACTACATCGTCATGGAGTACCTGCGCGGCACCGACCTCAAGAGCGGCGTGCGCAGCCACGGCGCCCTCGACCCCAAGAAGGTCGCCCAGATCGGCTCCCAGATCTGCGGCGCCCTCTCCGTGGCGCACAAACACGAGATCATTCACCGCGATATCAAGCCGCAAAACATCATGGTGCTGCCCGACGGCAACATCAAGGTGATGGACTTCGGCATCGCGCGAGGCAAGAACAGCCACCTCACGCAGGATAACAACGTCCTGGGCACCGCCCACTACGTCTCCCCCGAGCAGACCCGCGGTCAGGAGCTGGGCGCCACGAGCGACATCTACTCCCTCGGCGTGGTCATGTACGAGTGCGCCACCGGCCGCGTTCCCTTCGATGGCGATGACGCCATCTCCGTGGCGCTCAAGCAGGTCAACGAACTGCCCATCCCGCCGAGCCAGGTAAACCCGGGCATCGATCCGGCACTCGAGCGCATCATCCTCAAGTGCATGGAGAAGGACCCGGCCAACCGCTTCCAGACCGCCGATGAACTGCGCCAGGTGCTCAACGCCTATGCCGCCGGCCGCGCCGTCGACGTGGCCGAGCCGACGCGCGTCATAGCCGCCCCCATGGGCGTCGGCGGTGCCGAGACCCGCGTGATGAGCGATGCCACCCAGGCCATGGTGCACCCCGCAGGCGCGGCAGGCCCCGGTTCCACCGCGGCGGGTCCGCGTTCCAACCCCGCCGCCTCCTCGCGCGGTCAGAGCGGCTACGACGAGCCTAAAAAGGGCAACCGTGCGAAGATCGCCGCCATCGTGATCGGCGCCATTGTCGCAATCGCCGCCGTCGTCTTCTTTGTCGGCAACCTGTTCGGAGGTTCCGGCAAGATGGTCATCGTGCCCAATGTCATCGACTATACGCAGGAAGAAGCCGAGGACGCGCTCGAAAACGCAGGCTTCACCGTCGAGTACGGCAAGGCCGTGAACGACGATGAGGTCGAGGAGGGCCGCGTCGTGGACCAGACGCCCGACGGCAACAAGGAGGCACCCGAGGGTTCCACGGTCACGCTGACGCTCTCCAAGGGCCCCGTCCCCGTCAAGGAGACCGAGGTCCCCAACATCACCGGCAAGAC
>JAHHSP010000107.1 GCA_020025115.1 Collinsella sp.
TTGTACATGTCATTCGCATTGCCGCCCACGTAGCCGAAGCCGGCGGAGGCGAAGACGCGGGAGACCCACATGGCGCACAGGCCGTTGCCGGGGCTCGGGACGGCGTGGCATGCGGAGAGGACGCGCTCCAGGGATTTGACCGGCCCCGACACGTGGCCGGTGCTGGGGACGTAGGAGCCGCCGGCGCCCTGCTGGAACTTGTTCTTCTCGGCCCTCTGACGCTCCTCTTCCGCGACGGCGGCGAGGTATTCGGCATCGCGCTTGGCGATAAGGTCCTTCACGTCGGACGAGAGGCCGTCCACGAGCTGTTGAACCTCCGCCTGCTTGGACTGCATCACGGAGAGCTGCTGGGCCTGCTGCTCCTTGAGCGCCTCAAGGTCGGACTTTTGGGATTCGAGCGTCGACTTGTGCTGCTCGAGTTCGGCGCGGATCGACTGGATTTCTCCGATGACCTGCTTATCGGCGTCGTTGACCTTCTCGATGTAGCGGCTGTTGGAAAGGAGGTCGTCGAAGGATTCGGCGGCCATGAGCAGCGTCAGCATGCTGGTGCCGCCGTCCTTGTAGCTGTTGGACACGCGGCGGGACAGGATGCCCTGCTTGCCCTCGAGCTCCGTCTGCTTCTCGTCGATCTGGTCCTGGGTCGCGTCGAGTTGGGCCTGAACCTCCTCGATTTGGGAGACGGTGCGGTCCTGCTCAAGGCTGAGGGCCTCGAAGTCGGCGGCGAGCCGATCGAGCTCGGCCTCGACGGCGGCGAGCTTCTCCTCGGCAGTTGCGAGGGCGTCGATGGTCGCCTGCGTTGCGCGGGCGGCGTGCGCGCGGACGGGAAGTCCGAAGATCGTGGCCGAGCTCGCGGCGGCGAGCGCGGATGCGACCAATGCGCGGCGAGAAAGCGAGGGGGAAACGTGAGCCGCGGCGCCATGGGCGCGCTGGGGGCTCTTGGCAGTGTGTGACATAGATAGCTCCATTTTGCGCGTGTTGAGGTGTCACATATGTGGGATAAGGATACCGCACGGGCGGCGCTGCGAGATGGACGTTGCGCGTCTATTTGATGAAGACCCGCTCGCTCACCGTCCGGGGCACTCACGCGATGAGCAGGGCCACGAGGCAGGCCAGGTAAAGGGCGAGTGCAAGGCAGGCGACGCCGTCGCGTCGCGGATCGAGCCTCATCACGTGGTAGTGCGTGCGGGCGCCGCCGGTGTAGCAGCGCGCGTCCATTGCGCGGCCGAGGTTGTCGGCATGCCGCAAGGCACTGGCGAACAGCGGGACGATGAGTGGAACGCAGGCGCGCGCGTAGGCCAGGGCCCCCTTGTTCTCAAGGTCTGCCCCGCGGGCGGTTTGCGCGGCGACGATGTTTTCCGCTTCTTGCGAAAGCGTGGGCACGAATCGCAGCGCGATGGAGAGCACGAGCGTGCCCTGGCGCACGGGGACGCCCGCTCGCTCGAGTGGGGCGAGCAACCTCTCGGCGGCATCGGAGAGGGCGACCGGAGTGGTCGTGAGCGTGAGCAGCGATCCGCCCAGGAGCAAGAGGAAGAAGCGCACGGTATAGAGAATCGCGGCCGATATGCCGTCCGCGTGGATGGATATGGGTCCCATATGGAACGCGACGGGGCCGGTTTGCACCAGGAACAGGTTGATGATCGAGGTGATGACGAGGAACAGCGCGATGGGCCTGATCTGTGCGAGCAGACGGCGGAGCGGCACGTGCGCCAGGGCGATGGCGGTGAAGACCGCGGTGCCCGCCAACAGCAGGGTCGCCGTGGAGTCGACGAAAAAGCAGCTCACCATGAAGGTGAGGGTGCCCATGAGCTTGATGCGCGGGTCCAGGCGGTGGATGGGTGAGCTGGCCGAGTAATATTGGCCGATGCTAGCGCGAATCGCCATGGGGGCTCACCCCCTTGAACTCGAACAGTGCGGGCAGCACCTCCGCGGGAGAGCCCGACAGGAGGGCGCGCCCGCGTTCGAGGACGATCACGTGGTCGGCGAGTTCGGCGACGTCCTCCATGCCATGGGTGACCATGATGAGCGTGGTCCCCGCGCATTTGAGTGCACGCAGCAGATCCCTCACATGCCGCCGGCCCTCGGGGTCGAGGCCCGCCATGGGCTCGTCGAGCACGAGGACATCCTGGCGCATGGCCAGCACCCCGGCGAGCGCGACGCTGCGCTGCTGGCCGCCGGAGAGCGCGAAGGGGGAACGAGCGAGTAGCTCGTCGGTCGGGGCGAGGTTGACCGAGGCGAGCGCCTCGCACACGCGCGAGCGCACCTCGTCTTCGGGCATGTGCATGTTGCGCGGGCCAAAGGCGATGTCGTCGAAGACGGTTTCGGCGAACAGCTGGCGCTCGGGCAGTTGGGAGACGTATCCGACATGCCGGCGGATGTCCGTGCGACGGTCTAGGTCCGCGGTATCCACGCCGCATATGTGGACGGCGCCGGAAAGCGGCAGCTTGAGCGCGCATGCGAGTTCGGCGGTGGTCGATTTGCCCGAACCCGTCTGGCCGACGAGCGCGGTGAGCGTTCCGGGGAAGGCCCGGAAAGAGAGCTCTTCGAGGGCAAGTGGTGCGGAGATGTCTCTTTCGGGGCGCTCACGCCTGCCAAAGGGCCCTCGGCGCCTGCGCGGGTTGCATGCGCCGGTGTAAGAGAATGAGACGCGGTCAAACGTGACGCGAGGGTCTCCGGCCGTCGGCGAAGCCGTGCGTTCGGTGGCGATTTCCAAGATCTCTGCGGGCCTGCGGGGGGCTTCGAGTCCGAGTGCCCGCACGCGCTCGGCGTCGGTGAACGCCTCGGCGGCGGTCCCATCGAACGCGATTCGACCCTGCTCGAGGACGAGCACGCGGTCGGCATCTAAGGCATCCTCCATGAAATGCGTCACATGCACGATGGTGATGCCGCGTCGCCGAAGGGTGTCGACGATGCCGCGGATGTCGGAACGGCTCCGGGCGTCGAGCATGGCGCAGGGCTCGTCGAGCAGCAGGATCTCCGGTTTCATGGCGAGCGCGCCGGCTATGGCGACGCTTTGGGTCTGGCCACCGGACAGGTCGGTGGGGTCGCTCTGGGAGTATTCGAGCATTCCGACGGCCCTGAGTGAGGCGTCGACCCTGTTTTCTATCTCGGGTTGGGGGACGCAGAGGTTCTCGGGGCCGAACGCCACGTCGTCGGCGACGATGCTCGTGACCATCTGGTCCTCGGGATGCTGGAACACGCTTGCGCACCGGCTTCTGATCGCGAGCGGCGCCCCCTCATCGGAGGTGCTCATGCCGAGCACGCGTACCTCGCCCGCGCTCGGCAGGGCCAGTGCGTTGATGAGTTGCAACAAGGTCGATTTGCCCGATCCGTTGCCACCCAGGATGCACACGTATTGCCCCGTGGGGACTTCGAGGTCGATGCCGGAGAGCGCTTCGCCGCGGGCGTTTGGGTATGAGACATGGACGCCGCGCAGCTCGATAAGCGGATCTACAGGCCGTGGGCAGTCTGCGGAGCGCATGGGTGTTATCTCGGGCTCGACCGTCGCGGTCACCTCGGTCATCGCTACGCGCCCTTGCGGGCCTTGAGGACGTTCATGCACGGGGCGAGGAGCACCTGGCCCGCCGTGACGTTGATGATCATCTTCATCGTGTTGAAGGGGAGCAGCACGGGGACGATCATGGCGGCGACGTCCTCGACGGAGATGGCGGTGTACAGGGGCGTGACCACGAGGTTCATGGCGCACGCGACGGCGATGGAGAACGTCGCGCCCGCGATCATGCCGGTGACGGACGCCTTTCGGGAGCGCTCTCCCTTGGCGTAGATGACCGCCGCGGGGATGATGAACGCGCAGGTGGAGAGAATGCCCATGGGCGCGCCGAACGGATCGAGGAAGACGCGGGGAAGCCAGGAGATGATGGCGACGGATGCGCCGAGCTTGGGCCCGAAGGCGAGCGCGGCGATGAGGCAGACGATGCCCGACGGGTCGTACATGAGCCATGGGGCGACGGGGAAGATGGGGATTTGCACCAGACTCAAGATGAGTGAGGCTGCGGTGAAGAGCGCGGCGAGGGCGATCTTGCGGGTATCGATAGCGTTGTTCATGGAAAGACCTTCCGTTTCTTCCATCCGGACTGTACCGTCGGCCCCGGAGTCGCACCGGGTCAGCCGCGCTTTGCGGCTCGCGGGCTCATGCGTCGGGCAAGGGAATTTGCCTCGCATTTACCGCCGGTGGGGAATTGCACCCCGCCCTGAAACAGAATGAATATAACGCGGCTTTCACAGGTATGCAACGCCCGGGCGATGCAGTGCCCGCAAAAAGGAGCAGGGGGGGACCGGATGAGGGGTGGTGG
>JAHHSP010000108.1 GCA_020025115.1 Collinsella sp.
ACCCTGGACCTTGGGATTAAGAGTCCCCTGCTCTAGCCAGCTGAGCTAATCGCCCGTATGTCCAATGGATGCAATGTGGTGGGCGATCAGGGATTCGAACCCTGGACCTTGGGATTAAGAGTCCCCTGCTCTAGCCAGCTGAGCTAATCGCCCTTTGCATCAACTGTGTGAAAGGGAATGGGGTGGGTAAAGGGACTCGAACCCTCGACCTACGGGACCACAACCCGTCGCTCTAGCCAACTGAGCTACACCCACCATGTCTGTCACACAGCAAAGAGTATTATGCATGCTCATCAAAAACATTGCAAGGGATATTTTTGAAAAATTTGGCGACGGAAGATCATCGTCAAAACGAAATCCCACATCCCGATTCTCTAGGCGCTGTGTCCGGATTCCCGACGTCGGCGCAATCGCACCAACGCACTTCGTATGACCGCGGCGAGAAAAGCCCCACTGCAATCGATCAGGACATCGGCCACCTGCCCGCAACGCCCCGGCACGAACAGCTGAATCGTCTCATCGATTGAAGACACCAGCACGCAAAGCACGCACGCGGCGACAACGCCCTCCGTCCCCGCACTGCGCCTCGGATCGAACGCATGGGACGCGAGCAGGGCCAAAATGAAGTATTCCGTGAAGTGGGCCGCCTTGCGAATCAGGAAGTTCGAAACCCAGGCAAAGGGAAGCCCCAACGACTGCAGAAGCCCTTGGACCCACACCACGACCCCCGCGCTCAAAGAACCGCTATTCTCGCCCACAACAAGGGAATTGCCCCAAATCACGCTGATGAACAGCACGACGAGGACGAGCCACGGAATGCTCACCTTCTCACTTATGTCCCGTATAAGCGAAGCCACGTGTTACGCCTCCGCCAGCTGGCGAGCATCGAGCGCGGACGTACCGCCCTCGATGACCTTGAGGTACTCATGGGCGACCGCATGAACGCTCTTGGATGCGACCTTGTCGAACTCATCCTCGATCATCGCGTTGACCCGCGCATGCATCTTGGTGGCATTGCCCCCCTCTGCGATCGCCGCCATGCGGTCCCCACCCACGCAGACCGTACGATCGCCCTGGACGGCCTTGGGCGCCGCCTCCTCGGCCAGAATGGCGAGGGCGCGGGCCCACATGCCCTCATGACCCGAGTAATCGGCCACGGGCACCTCGACATCCTCGACAGGTGCCGAAGGGGCAGCGGGTCGGACGGGTACAGCGGAGACGGGTGCGGCGGCAGGCTGCATCTTGGGGAGCACGGGGACATGGGATGTGCGCACCGCCGCACCGCCGTACAAAGATGCCATGGCCTCATCGCGGCCGATGACATCCTCGCGCGCATCGGCCGATGCGGTCGCTGCCCGGGCAGCCGACCGAGCGGCTGCCTGCTCCGTGCGGCGAAGCTCCTCGAGCGCGATTTGATACATGTCCTTCGAGCGCGCGGGGTCACAGCTAAACGGGGAATCGCCGCTGAACATGGCGTCGATCTCCGCCCAGGCCTCGGCCTCATCAAGCGCATCGACGGCGCGGGAGATGACCGGCACGCCCTCTGGAGTGATTGACCTGCCGCCTCGACGGCCGCGCGCGCGGGAGCCGGCTTGCGAGGTCTGTGTGGCCGCCGCCGCACGTCCGTCGGAGAACGCGGACTTGAATCGAGATGCCTCGGCCTGCTCCCCCGCGAGACGTTCCGCCCGGGCATCCATGAGGCGCCCGGATAGGGCGAGCATGCCGACACCGGCAAGCGAGCCTGCGGCAAGCGGTAGGATATCGGAGCGAATCGCCTCGTTGACCCCATCGAACGGCAAGGTCGCAGCGTACGCGGCCAACGGTAGCACCACGCCCAATCCCGCTGAGATGGCAATTGCCCCCTTGCGATACCCCATGCTCTCGACTGCCATGACGCGCTCCTTCGTCATCCTCGCAAACGTGTCCCAAACAGCGATGACCGGCACGGAGGCGCCGGTTCGCAATCAGTCGGATGGAAAAGATGAAGTGTGGCGCGCGGGAAATGACCCCGCCAACGGTTGGTAGTGCGTTTCATCTGCGTTTTCCGTCGCGATCTTCGTTGCATTATAAAGAGAACTCGCAGGTATTTGCAAGCGTCAACCACCGGCGGCGGTGAATTGGGCCATCTGTTGCGAACGCGCGTTTTAGGGAACAAGTACTTCAGTATTGCGCCTTATCCGCAAATGGGTCTTTAAGCAAGGGAGCGAGCATGACACGCATAGCCATCGTCACGGGGGCAAGCTCGGGCCTCGGTCGCGAGTTCGTCAAACAGTTGGATGCCGGCGCAGCCGGAAAGCTCGATGAGATCTGGGCCGTCGCCCGAAGAGCCGATCGACTCGAAGCCCTATGTCGCACGTGCGAAACGCCCGTACGCCCCTTCTGCCTGGACTTGACTGACGCCGCCTCCTTCGATGTGATCGAGGGGGCCCTCGCTGAAACCCCGACCGCCGAAGTCGCGCTGCTCATCAACAACGCGGGTTTTGGCGTCTTCGGACCGATCGCCGCCCAAAGGCCCGAAGATGGGGCGAACATGGCAAAGCTGCTCATGGTCGCCCCTGTCGAACTGATCTACCGCACGCTCCCCTATTACCGTGCCGGATCGCGCGTCATCAACGTGGCAAGTGTGGCGGCGTTCCTCCCGCAACCCAAACTCGCAGTCTATTCGGCAGCCAAGCGATTCATCCTCGACCTGTCTCGCTCGCTCAACGCCGAACTGGGCGAGGCGGGCATCCATGTCACCGCGCTGTGCCCCAAGTTCATGCACACCGAGTTCCTGGATCAACCCGGCGACGAAGCCGCCGCGAACACCATGTGCGCCATCGGTTTCGAACGCGCCGAGGATGTCGCGGCATCGGCGCTGCGCACCAGCAACCGCGGCAAGGACCTCTGCATCCCCTCGCTTGATATGAAGGTCTACTACGCCCTATCGCGCATCCTCCCCTACAAGGCGGCCCTTGCCGTGGAACGTGCCTTGGAAATCCTGTAAAAGCAGAACCGCATGGCAAAATCGACGGCTCGGCGCCAAACCAAATCCCCCTCGCCGCGCAACAGCGGCAAGGGGGGATTCATGTGCGAGGGTTCGCCTAGGGCGCCACTGCTTCGTCCACATGGCAAGCGATGCCCTGTGGACGAAGCGAGACATACCCCGAAGCGCTTATGGCCGGATCATCAGGCCGGTTAACCCTACAGCGCGTCGGGATGATCGGCCGCCTTCTTGGCCGTGCGAATCAAGAAATCCTGGTTGGAGTTGGTGCCCTTGAGTCCCTTGATGAAGGACGCGGCGGCGCGCTCCGAGTTGTTCATGCCGGCAAGGATGCGGCGGATACCCCACACGAACGGACGCATCTGCTCGTCGACCAGCAAATCCTCGTTGCGAGTACCCGAGGCGACCGGGTCGATAGCCGGGAAGATACGACGATCGGCGAGGTCCCGATCGAGCTTGAGTTCCATGTTGCCGGTGCCCTTGAACTCCTCGAAAATCACCTCGTCCATCTTGGATCCGGTGTCCACGAGCGCGGAAGCGAGAATCGTGAGCGAACCGCCGTTCTCGATATTACGCGCGGCGCCCAGGAAGCGCTTGGGCGGATACAGCGCGGCGGAATCCACGCCACCGGAGAGGATGCGACCCGATGCGGGCGCGGCGAGGTTGTACGCACGAGCGAGGCGGGTGATGGAATCGAGCACCACCACGACGTCCCCGCCAAGCTCGACGATGCGCTTGGCGCGCTCGATCACGAGTTCCGAGACACGCGTGTGGTTGTCGGCGGGCATGTCGAAGGTCGAGGCCACCACATCGCCCTTGATGGAGCGCTGCATGTCCGTAACCTCCTCGGGACGCTCATCGACCAGCAAGCAGATGAGATGCACCTCGGGGTTGTTAATCGAGATCGATTGGCAGATCTTCTTCAAGATCGTGGTCTTGCCGGCTTTGGGAGGCGAGACGATCAGACCGCGCTGACCCTTGCCGATGGGGCTCACGATATCGATCGCACGGCCTGTGATGGACTCCTTGCCATGTTCCATCTTGAGCGGCTCATTGGGGTAAATCGGTGTGAGATCCGCGAACTTGGGGCGGTGCTTGACCTGCTCGGGCTCGAGTCCGTTGACCGAGCGAAGCTTGGCGAGACCTGGCAGTTTGTCATTGGCTCGCATCGGGCGCAAGGTACCGGCAACCAAGTCGCCGGCACGGAGTCCCGCGGCGCGGATCATCTGCGCGGGGACGAACGCATCGTCGCGACTGGGCATGTAACCGTGCGCGCGGATATAGCCAAATCCCTGGTTGTCCATATCGAGAATACCCTCGATAT
>JAHHSP010000109.1 GCA_020025115.1 Collinsella sp.
ATCCAATCCAGTCTATAAACGGTATTAAATCAGACATAAACGGTAAATAAAATGATACAGCAGTAATATGTATGACAATATGTTAGGATGCAGGCACGCACCAACCTCAATGAAGGGAGCCGTCATGGCACGTTACACGCTCGATGATCTCGCCCGTCTGGTCGATCACACCAACCTCCATCCCGACGCCACGCGTGAGGATATGGAAAAGCTCTGCCAAGAGGCCAAGGACTATCACTTCAAGATGGTCGCCATCAATTCCGTGCAGGCTAATCTGTGCTCCGAGCTCCTTGCCGGCACCGATATTCATACTGGCGCTGCCATCGGATTTCCCCTTGGTCAGACCACCATCGCCACTAAAGTCTTCGAGACCAAGGACGCCTTGGCCAATGGCGCGAACGAGATCGACTATGTAATCAACCTTACCGAGCTCAAGGCCGGCAATTGGGCCTATATTAAGGACGAGATGCGGCGGATCGTCGACATCTGCCGTGAGGCCGATGTCCCTTCCAAGGTCATCTTTGAGAATTGCCTGCTCACTGAGGACGAGAAGCTCGAGCTGTGCAAAATCGCCAGTGAGGTCCTGCCCACCTTCGTTAAGACCTCCACCGGCTTTTCCACCGGCGGCGCGACCGTCGAGGACGTTCGCCTCATGCGAGAGCATACCGACCCTCGCGTTAAGGTCAAGGCCGCCGGTGGCATCCGAACCGCCGACGCCTTCCTCGACATGGTCCGGGCCGGTGCCGAGCGCATTGGCTGCAGCGCCGGAATGCCCATCATCGATGAGCTGCGGGCCCGTATGGAGGATGAGGGCGTCGACGCCTTCGAGCTGTAGGGAGCGCATATGGGCCCCATCCTGCTCAAACCCAACTATATTTCCCCCATCTGGTCGGGTCCGCGCGTCAACGAGGCGCGCGGCCTTGCCGGGGATATTCTGTATGGCGAGTCGTTTGATGTATCCGCGCACGATGGGCTGGTCAACTATGTTGACGGCGGTCCATTCGACGGTATGCCGCTCGACTGCGTGATAGCTGATAACAGGCCCGACATCATGGGCGCGCTCGAGCATGACGGCATCGTGCAGGTCATCACGATGGACGCGGGTGAGAACCTATCCATCCAGGTGCACCCTGACGAGGCATATGCGCGTGAGCACGAATCCGACCACGAGAAAGCGGAGTCCTGGTACATCCTGGATGCCATGCCGGGCGCCTCGATTATCTGCGGTACGACGACCGACGATCTTGATGCGTTGCGCGATGCGACGGCAGATGACAGCGTGGGTGACCGTTACGGAAGACGCGTGCCGGTGAGCGAGGGCGACTTCGTGCTCATCCCCGCGGGGACCCTGCATGCGATGGGCGCGGGCGTATTTGCCCTCGAGGTCGGCAGCCTCGGCTTCAAAACTTATCGGTTCTGCGATTGGGGGCGCGGCCGCGAACTCCATGTCGAGCGGGCATTCGATGTGCTCGATACGTCGATCCGCCCCGAGCCGTCGCACTTCGGGGCCTTCGACCCGAAGGCCCCCGCAAGCGTGCATCGCGGCGTCACGCACCGTCTGTTCACCTCGGACGTCGTCGACGTTCGGGGCGAATGGGAGTGCCCCTTGGGCGACCGATACGCCGTGTTGTCTTGTGTGGGCGGTCGCGCCCGGGTCATCACGAACGACGGCTCCGTCGAACTACCTCGTACCGTCTCCGCGCTGGTTCCCGCGAGCGCGGGCTCTTTTAAGGTCAAGGGGACGTGCCGTGTGCTGGTGAGCCGCGCGCTCGATGAGTGTGGCGACTGCAAGTAGCAAGTTGCCCTGCCACCCTTGCACTGACGGGGTTTTGCGAGTCAAAACGGTTTGAGCACTTATGAGGCTGCCCATCACGGCCCGGCGCCGTGGTCGCGACGAACATCGAATCGGGGAGCTTGTGCTTCCCGACACCCAGACCCATGCCGATCGATCACGAGATCCCCGCCTTTCTTCGGAAAAGCTCGCACAGGCGGGGCGCATCTGGGCCATCTCGACCGTGCCCTTTCAAGGGTGCGGTCACTTCCGGTGAATGCGCCGGAAGGGGGCTTTGCAAAAACGGCCGCGCCTCTGAGGGGCGCGGCCGTTGCAGGACTGCGGGTCGGGCGAGGATCGCGTGCGGCGACGATCCCTACAGATTGGCTTCGATGTCGGCCTTGAGCTTGGGCTTGGGGACGGCGCCCACGGAGCGCATGGCCTCGGTACCGCCCTTCAGCAGCACGACGGTGGGGATGGACATGACGCCGAAGCGCATGGCCAGGTCCTGGTTTTCGTCGACATTGCACTTGACGACGGTGACCTTGCCCTCGAGTTCGCCGGCCAGCTCATCCACAATGGGGGAGAGCGTGCGGCACGGGCCGCACCACGGGGCCCAGAAATCGACGAGGACGGGCAGGTCGCCTGCGAGCACGGCGTCGAAGTTGGCGGCATTCACCTCGGTGACGTTGGACATGGATTCCTCCTGTTATGCGCGTTCCCGCCGGCGCCCGCCGACGGGGGTCTTTCGAACCGAGGATGTTATACCCATGCCCGCGTGCCCGTTACACTGGGAGTAGAATGAATCGATGTGATTCTTTTAGACTGGCTCGCGGGCCGGCGTGCGATCGTAGGGGCGGGTGTTCGACGGATGGCCATCACCACACAGGAGCGCAAGGAGGCGCTGGCGGCTGCGGCCGAGCAGGAACTCAAGGGGCTCGAAGCTCGCGGAGTTCGCATGATGGGCAATGCGTTTTCGCCGGTCGTACTTGTCAAAGGCGAGCTCAACGATGCCGAGCGCGCGGGCGAGCCGCTGCTTTCGGGCGCGGATGGCACGGCTCTGCGTGCGGCCCTCGGCGCCATCGGTTGGGAGCCGCAGGATCTTTGCGCGTTGTCCGCGGTTATCGGTCCCGGTGACGATGCGGTGATGGGCGGCTTGCCGGTGGGCGAGCCGTTGCCCGTCGATCTGTTTCGCGAGGCGCTTGAGGCGCTCGATCCCGAGTCGGTCATCCTGTTGGACGATGCGGCCGCCGATCTTTTGCGCGAGACCTATGCCGATGCCCTCGCGATCATCGAGGACTTCGACACCGCCATGCTCAAACCCGGACTCATCGCCCCGGTTCTTGGCCGCCGCGTGCTCGCACTCGATGGTTTTGAGGCCGCGCTATCCCAGCCGGCGGAAAAGCAGCGGATGTGGGCGTATCTCAAGCAGATGACGCCGCTGGGCGCACCATATTAAAGGAACTCCGGGCCGCTGCAATTCGCTGATTCCATAGGTGTCTTGTCAGGTGTCTTGTCAGTGGAGGCCCCCAGTGCCATACTTCCCTCAACAAACCTGCGAATGTCGGGAGGACCGCATGGCACAGACGAGGGGCGGGGCCCTGGAGCGCGCGGCGGCGGTGCCCGCCGAGACGCGCAGGCACATCGAGGAGCTCAAATCCGAGCGCGACGCGGTGATACTCGCGCATTACTATGTCGAGCCCGAGGTGCAGGCCGTCGCCGATTACGTGGGCGATTCGTTTTACCTCGCAAAGCTTGCGAAGACCTTGCCGCAGCAGACCATCGTCTTGTGCGGCGTGGAGTTCATGGGCGAAAGCGCCAAGTTGCTCAATCGCGACAAGACCGTCCTCTTGCCGGAGCCCGCGGCGGATTGCCCCATGGCCCACATGGTGAGTCGCGTGACGATCGACGGTGCGCGCGCCGAGTACGGTGATGATCTGGCGGTGGTGTGCTACGTCAACTCGACCATGGAGATAAAGAGCTGGAGCGACGTTTGCGTGACCTCATCGAATGCGGTCAAGATCGTTCGTGAGTTGCCGCAGCGGCATATCCTGTTCATCCCCGATCGGAACTTGGGTCGTCATGTCGCGCAGCAGGTGCCCGAGAAGCATGTGATTCTGAACGATGGGTGCTGTCCGCGTCATGAGGCAATCTCCCTTGCCGAGCTGCGCGAACTCAAGGCGGCGCATCCCGAGGCGCTCACACTGGCGCACCCCGAGTGCACCGAGGCGATTCTGGAGGAGGCCGAGTTCATCGGTTCCACCGCCGATATCATCGGCTTCGCGGAGGCGAGCGATGCGAGCGAGTTCATCATCGTGACGGTCGATGGCGTGCTCTACGAGCTGGAGCGACGCTGTGCCGGGCAGGACAAGTGCTTCTACGTGACCAAAACCCCACCCACTTGCGCTGATATGGATGGCATCACCCTCGATAAGCTCGTGGCGTGCCTCGAGCGTGGTACGGGCGCCGTGGAGATCTCGGTGGACGCGGCAGCATCAAACAGACGAGGAGTTGGCACAGGTGGCCGTA
>JAHHSP010000011.1 GCA_020025115.1 Collinsella sp.
TCCATGAAAACCCACGCCAGCACTGCACGTTTTTCAAATACACGAAATCAGTTTCAGATGCTGAGCAGCAGGCAATGGCAGACGATATCGCAGGAAGCCTCAGGCTGAAAGCCCCAGAAGACCGAAATCGACTGAACGTTAAACTCATAACCAAAGAAAACCCTTCCGAATTTAGTGACTATCTTGCCACGCTCGATTAAGCCTCCGAGATGTCTTCCCGCGTTTATCCCTGCAATTCATGGACCGACCCACCCATGACCACCGACCCCTTCATCCTCTACGAAGCGTCGCTGATCACCGACCTCGAGTGCCTGGGGCGCCGGGCCGATCGCGGAGAGGCCGTGTACACGCGCGAAGTCACGCGACTACTCGAGAGCTACGGCACGCCGTTCGACGAGCTGCCGCACTACCTGCAGGCCGTCGTCGACCGCATCGACCTGGCGGACTAACCACCAAAGAAAGGTTTTGACCATGACCGGATCGGCATCGTTCAGTACTTGGTTCGCCAATAGGCTGGACGAAATCGCAAGGGCATACAACGGCAAATCTTCCGCCATCTTCTTCCTGGGTTTGAGCAGACTCCAAACAAGCTTGCTCGTCGCATCCAGCAACGCCTCGAACGCCCTGGCATCCGCCTCGGGCCAAGACGGATCCGTAGACCTTTCCGCACTTGCAGGTTCACAACGCGCAACGATCGGCGAGCTCCTCATGAGCGATGGACCGGTCTTTTTCCTCTACGAACAGCTTAAGGACATCAAGGGCTCCCTAAACGAGATATACGACGGCAACATCGTCATTGTGCGTAACAACCTGTTCGACCCAACCGAGGGCTACCCGAGTGCCGCTCGGATCGACCAGCTCAAGCACGAATCGTCCGCTCTCATCGGAGAAGAAGACGCCAAGAAGGACGATTGCAGCGGTTGCTATGCAGACGTTATCCAAATGGGCGACGAGTACCTGGTTCGCCATATACCCGCACACGAAGACCTCGACTGCATCGAGATCGACCTCTGCCAGGAGGCCCCCTTTACTCTAGGCGGCGAGCCGGGCGCAAGCCCCATCGCCGTTCCCAGCGCCGCGTACCTCACATATCGCATGCAGTTGTGCATGGGAAACGCCGGCACTCCTGCATTCGCCCTTGGCAAAAGCGAGCAGGATCGCGACCGCGTACTCCCCTGGCTTTTGGACGCCTGCGGCATTGCCTATTCCGCCGGCGCCAAGGAAGCGAAAAAGACCGAATCCGCAACTGCGGAAGAGGAGTATAACGGCAAGAGGCTGCTTCCGCTCCTCAAAAAGCACTGGGGAGAGCGAGCCAGATTCAGGCAGATCAACTTCTACAAAGACCCCGATGTCAGCAACGAGATGCACCTCGTTTCCCAGGGAGCTATCGCCGACTTTGTCACACATCAAGCGGAGGAGGCACTCAAGGGCTCGGATGCGTACCACAACGCGTTCATGACCGCTCCCACCGGCGCTGGCAAATCCCTGCTCTTCCAGCTTCCTGCGCTGTACCTCGCCGAGAAGTACCACGTCGTCACGCTCGTGATCGAACCGCTCAAGCAGCTCATGATCGACCAGGTCCACAACCTGCGCCGCCAGGGCGTCACGTGCGTCGCAGCCATCAACTCCGACATCTCCTATCAGGAGCGGCTCGAGGAATACGAACGAATCCGCACCGGTGAGACCTCGATCATCTACCTCTCCCCCGAGCTGCTGCTCGCCTCCTCCATCGACGCCATCCTCAACGGACGTACGCTCGGCCTCGTTGTCATCGATGAGGTGCACACCGTCACCTCGTGGGGAACCGACTTCCGCCCCGATTATTGGTACCTTGGCTCGTTCCTCACCAAGCTGCGCCGCCGAGGGGTGAAGTTTCCCACGTTCTGCCTCACCGCCACGGCCGTATATGGCGGCAAGGACGATGTGGTGAGCCAATCCATCGCCACGCTCGAGTTGGAGAACTGCAAGATCTTCCTCGGCAATCCGCGCCGCGACGACATCGGCTTCGACATCCGCGTTCGGAACAAAGCCAACCTCCCAGGACCCATCGAGGAGGTCAAGACCGAGCTTGCGTGCAAGTGGATCCAGCGATCCGTAGCAGCGAACGACCATGCCATCGTCTACTGCCCCTACCGCTCCCATGTGGACTCCATCATCGAGGCCCTCCCCAACATGGGGGCAAAGGTCATGGGATTCCACTCCGGCATGCAGGCGGAATACAAGGCCATCGCATCCAACGCATTCAAAAACGGGTCATGCCGCGCCCTCGTAAGTACCAACGCCTTCGGCATGGGCGTCGATATCAGCGACATCAACGCCATCTACCATTACGCACCCACCGGCAACCTGGCAGATTACATTCAGGAAATTGGCCGTGGCGCCCGCAAGAGCAACCTGCGCGCAACGGCCGTGATCGATTACTTCCAGCAGGACACCCGCTATGCCAGGCAGCTCTACGTCATGTCCCGCTTTGCGCAATGGCAGTTGCGCGAGATGATGGGCAAGCTCTACTCCCTCTACGCGGCTCGCCCCGTCAAATCACGTAGCATGAACATGCTCGTCTCCCCCAATTCGTTCTCGTATCTCTTCTCCGATAGCAAGGACGAAACGGAGATGACCAACCGCGTGAAGGGCGCACTCATGATGATCGCCCAGGACCTCGAGGAACGGTACAACTTCCCCGTCATCGTGGTGCAACCAAAACCCTCGTACGCCAAGCAGTTCGTATGTATCGATAGCGGCCGCGAGCAGGATATGGTCGGAAAATACGGCAAATACCTGAAAAAGCTCTCGAATGCCAGAGCCCATCTCGAGGACCGACCAGGCCAGCACGTCACAAAAGTCTCCGACATGGGGGCGGTCTACTCGCTCGACATGGCGCAGATGTGGGAGGAGAGATTCCCCAACCAAACATTCGCGCAATTCAAGCGCAATCTCTTCACCGGCGAGCTAGAGGGCGAGGGCGGTCGGCCGACCCTATCTCCCCGTCTTTCCCTGGCTATCAACTACAACGGGACCTTCGACCATGTAACCGCCCTTTTTGAGGGCTACATGTGCGCTCTTGTCCAAACGCTTTCCGGTTTGCAGCGTGCCGGGCAATTCACATCCTCCCAGTTCCGCAAGGCGTTCACCGCCGAATTGGGGCCTGATACCCCCATGCCCAAGAATGCCGACACGCTTCTCAAGGCTCTGGTCCTACCCCAGGGGAGCAATGAGCACGTAATCAAATGCCTGTTCAAGACCGTGCATGCGAGCAACCCCAACCAGCCGACATACGCGGTGAAAGGCAAGTACCTCGTATCCATCGAGCACAAGGCACGTCGCGCCCTCAATTCGCTCAGGCCGCTCAAGGGCACATCTGCCAGGCTCTTCCTCAACCCCAAGGCGCTGGGCAACCGCTACGAAGTCGCCGAGCTGCTGCAAATCCTGGATCTTGCGGCATACGAGATCCGCGGCGGGGATGAGCCCGAGATCTTCGTCCGCCTGAACGATCCGCATAAGGTGCAGACGCTGGCAAATGACAAGCGCTACGCCAACAACGTGCTTCGTAGGCTCAACGACCGCCATGACTACGCCGCGCACGTCATCTCAAGCTTCTTCCGCACGCCCATGGAGGACGTGGACCGTTGGGACCTCATCGAGGAATACTTCCTCGGTAACGACGACTACGTTGCTCAGGTGCTTCACATCGGCGAAGACGGTCAAGAACCTGCCGAGAAGAAGGTCAAATTCCGCGGGGAAAAGAAGCTCTCGCTCGGCCTTACAACGAGGATCGACCCCGAGACTCCCATGGACCCACGACCGCCGTTCCGCATCTGGAAGAACCTGGCGCCCGAGTGCACCAATTCGCGAGAACTGGCCGACCTCGATACGCTCAAGGGACTCACGCGAGGGTCAAATTACGCCATGCCCATCGATCACCCCACGCTTACCGTGGAAAGCACCGGTACGGAGCTGCGCCCCATGCTCGCATGGAAGGATCAGCGCGTGCTGCTTTTCTCCATGGCTCGAGCGGGTGACTTCGAGGCAGCTCAAAAGACCGATTGGCGCAGCTATCTCCTTGGACAGGGCACGGGCATCGAACAACTCGCCGAGGACATCAAGACCGAAATCTAAGTTCATGCCCACGTGGCAAGAAAGGTCATCCCGGGGCAAGGCTGCCCAACATAAATCACGCAGCCTGCAAGGCCTCCGTCAACCGCATCGACCTGGCGGATTGGACCACGAAAAACAGAAAGGAGAACGAGCCCCATGGCTCAGATCAAACCAGAGCCAACAGTGACTATCAGCTGCGGGGCAACTCCCCTGCTGGCTGCATGCAACCTCTCTTCGAATAACGCACTACAAGCGTTTTCTCCGGAGCTTCTTCAGGTAGTTTCTTCGAAACAGATTCCTGCTTCCGAAAAACCTCTCTTCAGACACCCCCGTCTTGCTCGATGCATATCTCAGTTCCGTAAGCTCAATCCCGCAAATGTAGTCCGCGAGCTGAAAGAGGCGATACGTCACCGGATCGGCATCTCGATACTCAATAGCATGTTGCGCAATCGTCTCTCCCAGCGCAGCGTGCAAAGCAGTTTTTACAACCTTTTGTCCATTGTCGTAATACACCTTGACCAAGTCGAAGCCTTGAAAGAACTCAAGGTGTTCCGAAATGAAAAACCGGATATCGCGTTCCAACCTCTCCCTGAGATGCGCACGGTCACGAATCTCCCTTTTGAGGTACGGAAATACCCCATACGAGAAGGGCACTTTGTTCACGAAGTAGGCAAATGCATTGAAAAACGCCTTGCGCCCCGCAGGCTCGATAACGTCAAACGGCCTGTGGCCCCTCAATACGGGCGTGAAATGAAACGGAGCCTCTCCAACAGGCGTCAGCTTGAAAGCACTGCTGAGATTATCCACAAGCATGCCTATGGGCTCGCTCTGGTCATGAAAAACAAGCGCCACGATGTAGTATTCGGAGCCGGAACCGATGTCTCCGGACTCATCAATGAAAACGGAGAGCTCGCCGCCCATCGCGCCTCCCGTCAAATCGATAAAAAAATACCGGGGGTAACCCCCCGGCCATTTGACAGGCCTTCCTTGCGGAAAGTCTGCTTACTTTATACCACGAACCGGAACGTCGAATCAATTATAGCAAAACCAGAACGTATGTTCTATACTAAACCTGCAGGAGACTGCTCCAGATGTAGAAAGGCGGCTTAGCATGGCAAAGCTCATCAGCATGAACTACGAGGCCCACAAGAAGGAGGTCAACGACCGCTTCGAGCAGCTCCGGGCCAACGAGGAGGAGCTCAACCGCATCTTCGCCCGCATCTACAACATGGAGGGCGAGGTGCCCATCGAGGTCGAGGACAAGTACGTCTCGGTTGCGCGCATCTTCGACACCACCGAGGAGATCCCCGAGAGCTATAAGGGCAACAAGTACGTGCGCACCAAGCGCGATGAGATCGTCTCGCTCATATCCTACGCCGTGGGCTGCATGTTCGGCCGCTACTCACTGGACGTCGACGGCCTGGTGCTCGCCGACGCCGGCCAGGGCGTGGATGACTATCTCGCCAAGATGCCCGACCCCGAGCATGTGACCTTCATGCCCGACGCGGACAACGTTCTGCCCATCACCGACGACGAGTACTTCGAGGACGACGTGGTGGCGCGCTTCGTGCAGTTCGTCGAGGCCGCCTACGGGCCCGAGACGCTCGAGATGAACCTCAAGTTCGTGGCCGACGCGCTGGACCCCAAGTCCAAGGCCGACGCCCGCGGCACCATCCGCGCGTACTTCCTCAAGGACTTCTACAAGGACCACTGTTCCACCTACAAGAAGCGCCCCATCTACTGGCTGCTGGACTCAGGCAAGAAGAACGGCTTCAAGGCCCTGGTGTACATGCACCGCTGGCGGCCGGACCTGCTGGCCCAGGTGCGCACGAGCTACATCCACCCGCAGCAGGAGCGCTACCGCGGTCGCCTGGAGCTGCTCGATCGCCGCTCGCAGGACGCCACGGGCCGCCAGCTCGCCCAGATCGAGAAGGAACGCAAGACCGTGGAGGCCCAAGCCGCAGAGCTCGCCAAGTACGAGGAGGAGGTCCACACCCTGGCCGACCAAATGCTCGGCATCGACCTGGATGACGGCGTGAAGGTCAACTACGCCACATTCGAGGACATCCTGGCAAAAATCAAGTAATCGGGAAGGTTCCCCATGGACTCCGCAGCACTCACCCTCGCCCTGTTCTCGCGCGGCTGGCTGTATTTTGACAGCCGAGCCATCACGTGGGACGGTGCCCGCCACACGATCCCGGCCCCGGAGATCAACGGCGCGCAGATCATGGACATCATCACATTTGCCAATAGCGAATGCGGGCCCGGTACCGACCTGAACGACATCTGCGCCATGGCATTTAAGGGCATACAAGCTGTTGCCGAAGCTGAAGGGCTGAGGATTGCACGCGGCAGCGTTTCGTCAGCTCTACTGGGATTGATACCCGAAGGCGACGTGACGGGCATTAGCCTGGTGATGCTTCTCGGCGAGGCAGGGCTCTGGAACGTTGAACAGATGGGTACGGATTCGTATGCAATCAGCTGCGATGAACAGCTCGCGACGGGCATTCCCGAGTGCGAACACGTGCTCGCCGGCGTGGTAGATGCACTTCGCTCGGCCGATTCCTCACTGAGTGGAGAGGCCATCTACACGTTCCTGCGCACCAGCGGCGCGCAGGCGCCTGAGTCCGCGGATGAGCCGGAGCCCGCAGATGAACCTGCGGTCGATTCCGAGCCTGAACCCGAGTTCGAGCATGAGCCTGAGCCTGTAGTTGAGCCCGCAGTTGAGCTCGAGCCCGAAGCGAAACCCGTGCCCATGGTTGAACCCGCGGCTGAAACTGAACCCGAGCCCGAGATCGAGGTCGAAACTGAACCCGAGCCCGAAATCGAGGTCGAAGTTGAACCCGAACTCGAGATTGAGCTCGAGCCCAATCCCATGGTTGAGGCCGAGGCAGAACCGGACGCCGAGCCCGAACCCATCGGCACTTCCGCACAGGAGCCCACGGCAATTGTCTGTGACGGCATGCGCATCGACCTCCGCACGCGCCTGGTTCATGTTTTCGAACGCGAGGTGCAGCTCTATCGCAGGGAGTTCGACCTCCTCGTTCTCCTTGCCCGCAACCCCAAATCGACGTACAGCACCGCCAGCATCCGGGACGCACTCGGTGCCAACTGCGAACTCAACAGCATCAATATGTACGTGGGCCTCGTGCGCAGCAAGATCGGCGATGACCCCAATTACCCACAGTGGGTGGCAACCGTCGAGGGTGGATACCGCTTTGTGGGCAAAAACCCCAAGCTCGTGTACGAAGATGAAGCCGAGATCCCACCCATCGAGCACTGGCGCTCCGCCAATGATGGCCGTCTGCTCGTCATCGACCGCATGGCGGAGACCGCCGTGGTTGACGGAGAGGCGGTCAATCTCACCAAGAAGGAATTCGCGGTCCTCTCCACACTCACCAGTCGCCAGAGAGGAGTATGGGGAAACGAGGAGCTCTCGCAGCTCGTCCTCGGAGTTGGCTTTGTGGAAAGTAGCCGCACTCTCACAACCTATATGAACAAGATACGCGCGGCACTGGGCGACAGCCCCAAGAGCACCTCGTGGATCAAGACCGTCCGCGGTGTGGGCTACCGCATGATCGGCACACTCGAGCCCGTCGATCTGGCGGCGTATGATTCTGGCGATGACGACTCCCCCGCTGTCTCTCCAGAGAACCATGCCGATCACGAAGAGGCTCTGGAGGCCGACGGTGCCGCACCCGCTGCCAAAATTGAAAGCACCATCGAAATCCAGCCGGATACCGAAATCGAAGCCGTCGAGGAGGTCGACGCAGACGGAGAAGCCCCCTTACCGGAAATCGCTGCGGAACTCGATGCCACCAAGCCCTCCGAACCCGAACCCGATCTCGGACCCGTGCCGGAGATCGACCCCGCGGCCCTTTCCAAACTCGAGGACGCCATCGCGGATGCCGCCCAAAAGCTTGCCGCCCTTGACCCCAAACCACTGCAAGATAAACTTGATGCATTGATTCAAGAACGCGCGGCACTCGGCTTCTTCAAGTTCTCCGCCAAAAAGGAACTCGATTATAAGATCACCGTCGCTGAGCGTGAACTCGCCGAGCTCAAGAGCAGGGACTTCGAACGCCACGAACTCGAGATGCTGCTAGATAGCTACGCCAAGCAGCGAGACGACCTTTTGAATGCCAGGTAGGAGCAATCATGAAACGTTCCGACATCCAATCCGAGCTCATGCGGTCATTCGGCCAGATGGACGCCTCGCAAGGCGGCGCCGTCATCGTGTGGCACGACCCCGAAGGGGAATTCGAGGAAACGCTCGATGAACTCGAGCTCCCCGGCGTCGAGGTCATTCGCGAGCACGAGAACCACGTGTTCGAGCTCAAATGCGCCCTGAACGATGATCTTGCGGGGCGTGCCATCCTGCTCTACCGCAAGCGCGGCCGCATGCTGGACGGCGACTGGCTCGCCGATATCGAGATGCGCGCCGAGCGATTCTCCGCCGACTACGCCTCGGTCCAACTCCGAGAGATCAACGCCGAGGACACGCCCGAGATGCGCGCGCTGCTGGCTGAACATAAGCCCCTCCTTTCCAAGAAGCGCACCGTCAAACGCCTCCGTGCCTTGCGACCCTCCTATTCCGACCCCAGGCAGGTCGAGATCGCACTGATCGCCGCCATCGTCGAAACCGACTCACTCGATCCCGCCAACATCCTGCGCACCTGGCTCCTGGGTGTGGGCGGCGAGGCATGTGAGCACATGGTTGACGTACTCGAGAAGAACGGCCTGCTCGAAACGTTCGCCACCATGATCCATGCTTGGACCGGCTTTGACGGCGACATAACCGATGAGGCCGCGCTCTCGCAGCACATTCTTCTCAGCTGCGCCGCGCCGCACCTCGGCGACACCGCGTTGAGCAGCCTGCGTGCACGCTTCGACGTCAATGCGGCCCGCTTTTGCAACGACCTATACGAGACCTGGATGCGCTCGAACAACGGCACGGGAATCGACACCCTGCGCGAAGAATGCCTCAACGTGGAGGATGCATACGCCCTCCCCTCCCTGCTCGACGCAACCCCGACCGATACCCTCCTGCAGTGCGATACGTTCCCCTGCATCGACGCGACCATCCTCGAGCGCCTCATCGCCGAGGTGGCGAGACCCGACGGTGACTATGGGAGCGTCTTGGCTCAGGCGGCCGAGCGCCGTTCTTGCGTGTGGTATCGAGATTTCGAGGTTTACTACCGCGCCGTAACGGCGGCCGCGCACATGCAGGAGATGCACCGCACATGCGCAGGCCTGATCGACGCGGGGGCACCCAAGGAGATCTGGGATGCCTACACGACCAGCCTCTGCAACATGGACCGCTGGTATCGCGAGTTCAACGAGTCGCTTTCCACGGCGCTCAAGCGCAGCTGCTACGGGTTGGACGACGCCCTCAAGAGCTGCAGCAGCTCGATCGAGGCCCTCTACAAGAACTGGTTCCTCCGCGAGCTTTCAAAGCGCTGGCTCTCCGCATGCGCCGACGATCTTGCCGCGTCGGGACACGCGAACGGAATTCCCCTGCAACTCGATTTCGATATGGCAGAGGTAGGGCCGCTCACACGTGCATCGAAGCGCGTCTGGGTCGTTGTGTCCGATGCCCTGCGCTACGAGGTGGCGCAGGAGCTCGGCGAGCTCGTTCAACATGAGACGCGCTGCGCCTGCGAGCTCGGCGCCGTGCAATCGGTCTTTCCCTCTGTCACCAAATGCGGAATGGCCGCCCTGCTTCCCGCGGGCACCTACCGCATGGAGGAAGGCGGGGACGGTCTTGACGTGCTGGTCGATGGATCCGTTGCCTCAGGCACCGCGGCACGCGGCAAGCAACTCGGCTCACACTACCCAGGTGCGGTCGCCGTACAGTACAGCGATTTCATCAACCAAATGACGTCTTCCGAACGCAGGGACCTCGTGGCAGACGCGCCGGTTGTGTACATCTACCATAACGCCATCGACATCGTGGGCGACAAACCCATTAGCGAGGCCAAAACCTTCGAGGCGTGCCGCGATGCGATTCTCGAACTCAAGGCCCTGGTTGAGCGCCTGGTGCGGGAGCAGAAGGCCTCCAACATCATCATCACCGCCGACCACGGTTTTCTTTACACCGCCGAGCCGCTCGATGAGCACGAGAGCACCGGGATCTCAAACGTCGAGGGCGAGGTCGTGGAATACGGGCGCCGCTATGCGATCGCACGTCGCGGGGCGAGCTCGCACGCATTCCTCGAGGTCGCTCTGCCCTCGGACTCCCTCGCCGGCTATTGCCCTCGCGAATGTGTGCGCATCAAGATGGCGGGCGGTGGCAGCAACTTCGTACATGGTGGATTCACGCTGCAAGAGTGCTGTGTCCCGGTGCTGCGCTGCTCGGTAAAGCGCAAGGGAGCCCGTGGCTATGTGGAAACCACTCCCGCATCCATCTCTCTTATAACCGAGCTTGGAACCATCACCAACGGCATGTTCAGCGTGGAGGTGAAGCAGGACACGCCGATCAACGCCACGACCTCCCCCGCCACATACGAGGTGTTTGTGGGCGATGCGGCCCATACTCCCATCACGAACATCGCCACTGTGATCGCCGACCGCGCGGATGAAGATGCACGGGCGCGCACGAGCCGCCTGCAGTTCACCATCAAGCCGGGTGTGGATACGGATGAACAGGCGATGTACGCGCTGTACGCCCGCGATGTTCAAACCAAGCAGATACAAAACCTGCGACCGCTCAAGATCAGCATCGCCTTCGCCCCCCTGGACTTCGGCTTCTAAATCGCGCAATTGCGCAATTGGGGACAGGTACAAATTGATTCATTTTCGCCCCCTCCTCTCGGCTTTCAGCAAATCTGGGAGGGGGCGCTAAGTTATCACGCGTTACGACGGGTAGCGGTAAGCGCGATTTGAGGCGGGCGCGGTCCAGCCTGGCAAAACAATCAGCCGGAGGGCTATGCCTCCGGCTGGTTTGCACTGGACGGCGAACTTAAAGCCTCAGGCTAAAAGGACGCAATTTGCACCTGTCCCCAATTGAGAAAAAGACGCAATTTGTACCTGTCCCCAATTGCGCGAGATGGGCTTATACGCGGACGAAGCGGGCGCAGAAATGGCCGTCGAAACCACCCGGGTGCGGATAGCTCTGGAATGTCCCGATCGGAATCTCGTGCGCGGCGATATCCCGGGCAGCGCCCGCATACGCGCGTCCCGCACCCGCGAGGGCGTCGGACAGCGGCATCGGGGCAAAACCCTCCCCTTCCGGCGATCCGAGAAACTGCGTGGCCACCTGGCTGTTCTCCGCGCACAGTACCGAGCAGGTCGCGTAGATGAGCTGGCCGTGGGGCGCGACGCGACGCGACGCCTCCCGCAGCATCGCGAGCTGGAGCTCGGGCAGGTCACGGTCGCACTCCCGAGGCGTGAGGCGCCAGGGGATCTCGCCGTGACGGCGCATGGTGCCCGTGCCCGAACACGGCGCATCAACGAACACCGTGTCAAACAGGGCAGTCCGGCCCAGCCGCCCGTCGTAATCGGCAAGGCACGCATCCAAATCGGTGGCGTCACCGGTCACCGTGACGATCTCGCCCAGGCCGGAACACTCGATGCGCTGGGTATTCGCCTGACATTTACCCTCATGCAGATCGAGAGCAACGTGTTCGCGCCCAAGATTGCGACGTTCGGCATGAGCCAACATCATGAAGGTCTTGGTACCGCGGCCCGCGCCGATCTCCAGGCACGACCCCTCGCGCGTCGCCGCAGCGGCGATGAGCTGCGCGTGATAATCGGAAGCGACGGCATCTGCATGCGCAAAGGCGTTCGAACGCACGAGTTCGCCCACACGCCCCACCGCATACGCACCGGGAAGGTCCAAGGGCTCGCCATCATCGGCGGCGAGCGCGTCTTCGACGGCGACGGTCCGCAACGGGTTGACCTGCACTGCGATAGGCGCGGGCTCGAGCTGAGACGCTAACATGGCCCGTGCGCGCTCCTCGCCCAGCGAATCGACGATCCTGCGCACAAGCCACGTGGGCAGGCCGGCATGGCGTGCCAGCGAGACCATCGCGCGATGCTGCTCGGAGGCGTCCTCGGCAGCGAGGAACGCATCGGCGTGCTCGGCAACCCGGCGCAACACGGCGTTGGCAAGCCCGGCGGCCCCATGAGCGCACATGCGCGCGAGCTCCACGCCCTGACTCACCGCAACCTGAGGGGCAGTCCCCAGATACAGCAGCTCGTATGCACCGATGCGAAGCGCATCGCGGACATCGGCCGAGACGGAACGAGGATCGTCCAACACGCTGTTGAGCGCATCATCCAGGCAACCGCTGCTGCTCGTCACACCCAATGCGAGCCTGCGTGCAAACGCGGCGTCGCGCACTTCGAGGGCGGCGGAGGCGCAGATATCGGAGGCGATTTCGCGAGCGTATCGACCGCTCTCGCGCGCGGCCATCAGGATGCGCAGGGCGGTGAGACGCCCAGGTGACAGCTTGGCGACCCTATTCAAGGCAGCCCCATGTCCCGCTGCCCTCGCGCTGGCCGGCCGCCCAGGACTTGGCGTCCATCTCGCGCTTGCCGTCGGGCTTGATGGAGACGAGCTCCAGCGCGCCGTCCGAGCACCCGAGGAGCACGCGGCCCGCCTTGATGGCGATCGCGCCCGCACCCACGCTCGGCGACCCGGCCTCGACCTCGAAGGCCGCCGTGATGCGAGCGGGTTTGCCGGCGATCACGCAGCGGGCGGGGGCGGCATCGGAAGAAGCCAGCACGCGCCGGACGTTCTCGAGGGCGCTTGCGGCAGGGTCGAGGCGCATCTCGGCCTTGGCGATCTTGCCGGCGTGCGTCACGAGGGACTCGTCCTGCTCGGTCCAGACGGCCGTGCCGTCCGCGAGCGCGGGGAGGGTGCTCACGAGCAGCTCGCCACCGAGCTCGGCCAGCTCGGACGTGAGTTCATCGGCGGTCTTGCCAGGGACCGAGCAACTCGCCTGGGCGCAATACGCGCCCGTATCCACGCCGTGGCCGATGCGCATGATGGACACGCCGGTCTCGGCATCGCCCTCGAGGATGGAGCGCTGGATGGGGGCGGCGCCACGCCAACGCGGCAGCAGCGAGGCGTGGACGTTCACGCAACCCAGGGGCGCCATGGTGAGCACCTCATCGGGCAGGATGCAGCCGTAGGCGGCCACGCAGAACACCTCGGCCTCGGCAGCGCGCAGGGCGTCGAGCGCCTCGGGCGTCATGCGGTTGGCCTCCATGACGGAAAGGCCGAGCTCCAGCGCGGCTTCCTTCACCGGGGAGGGTTCGAGCTTCTTGCCGCGGGAGCGGACCGCGTCCGGGCGCGTGAGCACCAGCGCGACATCATGGGCCGCGGCGAGCTTGCGAAGCGAGGGCACGGCGAAGGCGGGCGTGCCCATAAAGACGACGCGCATGGCTACTCCGTCTCGCCGGGTTTGGCGCCGCGGGCGAGCGCGTCCTGATACTGTCTCATTGCGTGCATACGCTGCTGCGGGAGCAAGCGCTCGAACATCGTCTTGCCATGCAGGTGGTCGATCTCGTGTTGGAGGCACACGCAGAACAGGTCGCCCGCAGCCTCATAGCGGATGCACTCCCCATCGAGGTTGTAGGCTTCCACCACGACGCGGTCGGGGCGACGGATCTCGCAGTTGATACCGGGGATGGACAGGCATCCCTCGTTATAGGGCACGAGGTTGTCGGACTGCTCGACGATCACGGGATTGATGAGGACATAGGGGTCGTAGTCCTTCTCGGACGTGTACTCGGTATCCACGATCGCGAGCTGAATGGTCTCGCCCACCTGCGGGGCGGCCAGGCCGCAGCCGCCGTTCTCGAACATCTGGACCTTCATGCGCTCCACAAGGGCGCGCAGGTCGGCGTCGATCTCCTCGACCTCGGTGCACTCCTGACGCAGACGCGGGTCCGGCGAAAGCACGATACCGTTGATCTCCATGGGCTTCCTTTCTAAAAGCGGGTGCAAACCCGCACGTATTCACCGTATTCTATAGTACCCGCATTGCCCTGCGAGGTGATGGGCGATATGTGCGCGCGGAGCATCTCCACCGGGCAGCAGGTCTCGATTTGTACCCGTCCGAAAAATGGTCGATTTGTACCCGTCCCCAAATGGCCGCGCAAAATGGTCGATTTGTACCCGTCCCCAAATGACCATGCCGATGAAGGGGTCACATGAGGTCGTAGGCGTCCACGTCGACGGCGATGCTCACGCCCGGGCACGTGCCGGCGCGCGAGACCGCCGCGTTCAGGGCGCTGGAAAGATCGCAATCGAGCGGGGTCTTGACGATGATGTGGAAGCGGTGGCGGTCCTTTGCCCGTTCGATCACGCACGGCGTGGGACCCAGAACCTGCGGGCGCGCCAAGGTCTCGCGGGATGAGAACTCGACGTCGGCGCGGCCCGACTCGACCAGCGGGTGCAGCATGGGAGCGGCATCCAACCCAAACTCGGCGCGAAGCTCCTCGGCGATGCGCGTGACCAGACCGCGCGCCGCGCGCTCATCCTTGCCCCACACCAGCACGTTGGCGAGCCGGACGTACGGAGGATACAGGGCCTCGCGCCGCATCTCAAGGTCATACTCGGTGAACACGGAGCGATCGTGGGTTTTGACCGCGCGGATGACGGGCTCGTCGGGCAAGTAGGTCTGGATGACCACCCGGCCCGAGTCCTCACCGCGGCCGGCGCGTCCCGCGACCTGCTCGAGCAAATTGAAGGCACGCTCCCCCGCGCGGAAGTCGGGCATCTTGAGAGCGTAATCGGCGTTGATCACGCCCACGAGCGTGACCTCGGGGAAGTCGAGGCCCTTGGCGATCATCTGCGTGCCGAGCAGCACCGCGCACTCCGCCGCGTCGAACTGCTCGAGCAGCTTTTGATGAGACCCCTTGGTGCGCGTGGAATCGGCGTCCATGCGGATCACCGCCACGTCCTCGGGCAGCAGCGCGCGCAGGGCGTCCTCGACCTGCTGGGTGCCCAACCCCATTTTGGCGAGGTAGCGGCTGCCGCACTTGGGGCAGGCGCTGCCGTACTCGGGGTACGGCCGCACCCGATACGACGACCCGCAGGTATGGCACTCGAGCGTGTGCGTGCGCTCATGATAGGTGAGCGCCGTCGAGCAGTGCTTGCACGTGGGCACGCACCCGCACTCGCGGCACATGAGGAAGCTCGCAAACCCGCGTCGATTGTGGAGCAGCACGGCCTTCTGGCGCTTCTCCACGACCTCGTCAAGCGCATCGAGCAAGGGCTTGGAAAAGATGGAGCGGCTGCCGGAGGCGAACTCCCGGCGCAGATCGGCCACGACGACCTCGGGCAGTCTCGCCGCACCCGGGCGCTCGGGCATCTCGACCCTCGTCCAGCGGGCACCGCCGAACACGCCCGCCTCGCAACGGGCGAGCGCCTCGGCCGAGGGCGTGGCGGACCCCAGGACCAGGGCGCACCCGTGAAGCTGCGCCAACTTGGCGGCCACCTCGCGCGCATGATAGCGCGGACTGCTCCCTTGCTTGTAGCTCTGCTCGTGTTCCTCATCGATGACGATGAGCCCGAGGTCCGCGAGCGGGCAGAAGAGCGCCGAGCGCGCGCCGACCACCACGCGGGCGGCCCCGGAGCGCACCATGTCCCACTGGTCGAGGCGCTCGCCCGCGGAAAGGCGCGAGTGGAACACCGCCACCGCATCGCCGAAGCGCGAGCGGAAGCGGCCGACGGTCTGGGCGGTGAGCGAGATCTCGGGCACGAGCACGCAAGCCGAACGCCCTCGGGCGAGGACGCGCTCGATGGCGGCGAGATACACCTCGGTCTTGCCGGAGCCGGTCACGCCGTCCACCAAGACCACATCGCCGCGCGCCATCTGCGTGGCTCTCGCGATCGCGTCCAGGGCGGACCGCTGACCGGCCGTCAGCTCCTTGGGAGCCGAGGCGTTTGCAGAGGACAGCGTGGTCGAAGCCGCGCATCCACGCCAGCTGCGGCGCTCTTCCACCGCCACGACGCCGCGTTTTTCGAGCGCGCGGACGGTGGCGGAAAGGTCTCCGTTCATGAGATTGAGCTCACGCGTGGTGACGGGTCCGCACGAGAGCGCGTCGATGAGCTGACGCTGGCGAACCGCGCGTTCGGCGGGCTCGAATGAGCGGCCCTCATCAGTCAGGCTCACCCATCGCGCCGTGACGGGCGTGACGGCCGGGGGCTCATAAGCGTACGATCCGTCGGCGGCGCGCACGACCTTGCCCGCCCCTCCCGGAGGCAGCAGCAGCCGCAGGCACTCGGAAAGCGGGGCCACGTATTCGCGACTCATCCAAAATGCAAGCTCGGCGGAGGCGGCGGAAAACGCCGGCTCGGCGACGACTTCGCGCACGGGCTTGATGCGAGCGGGATCGAGGCCCTCCGCGCCCGGAAGCGCCTGCAGCGCCCCCGCCCGCGCAACCACATAGCCGGCCTCGATGCGGCGTCCAAACGGAACGAGCACCGTGGCGCCCACCTGGCACGCCTCGTCCAGCGCGGCGGGCACGGCATATGCGAACGGCTCGGACAGCGCGCGGGCGGGAATGTCGACCACGACGGACGCGTAGGCCGCAACCGGAACGGTATGGCCCGGAGCGCATCTAGAAGCGGATGCCCCCCTCGAGAGCACCTCCCTCGTGGCGCGAGGGGCGCCCGCTTGCGCAGACGCCCCCGGATGGGCCGTATTCAGTTCGGGAAAGAGCGAGTCCTGGCCCGTCATGCGCAAATCGCTACCCAGCCAGCCCGCATGCGGCGCGGAGCTCGGCCACGCGGTCGGTGCGCTCCCAGGTAAAGTCCTCGTCCTCGCGCCCGAAGTGACCGTAGGCGGCCGTCTTCTCGTAGATCGGGCGGCGCAGGTCCAGATCGCGGATGATGGCACCCGGACGCAGGTCGAACACGCGCTTGACGGCCTCGGTGACCGTGGCCTCATCGACCACGCCGGTGCCGAACGTGTCCACCATGATGGACAGCGGATAACTCACGCCGATGGCGTAGGCGAGCTCGATCTCGCAGCGATCGGCCAGACCCGCGGCCACCACGTTCTTGGCCACCCAGCGAGCGGCGTATGCGGCGGAGCGGTCCACCTTGGTGCAGTCCTTGCCGGAGAACGCGCCGCCGCCGTGACGGCCCATGCCGCCGTAGGTATCGACGATGATCTTGCGACCGGTGAGGCCGGTGTCGCCCATGGGGCCGCCCACCACGAAGCGCCCGGTCGGGTTGACGTAGAGGTCCGCGCCCTCCCAGGAGATGCCGGCGGCCTCCATCACGGGCGCGATCACATGCTCGCGCATATCGGCCTCGATGAGGGACATGTCCTCGATCTCGGGGGCGTGCTGCGTGGAGATGACGATGGTCTCGACCGCGACGGGTTTGCCGCCCTCGTAGCGGACGGTGACCTGGGTCTTGCCGTCGGGGCGCAGGTACGGGCACGTGCCGTCGTGGCGCACGGCGGCCAGGCGCTCGGCCAGGCGGCTGGAGAGGTAGTGCGGCATGGGCATGAGCGTGGGCGTCTCATTGGAGGCGTAGCCGAACATCATGCCCTGGTCGCCCGCGCCGATGAGGTCGAGCGGGTCGCTGGTACGGCCGGCCTGGGCGTCGAAGGACTCGTCCACGCCCTGCGCGATGTCGGGGCTCTGCTCATGGATGAGGTTGAGCACGCCGCACGTGTCGCAGTCGAAGCCGAACTTGGCGCGATCGTAGCCGATGCGGCGAACGACCTCGCGGGCGATGTTCTGCACGTCGATGTAGGCCTCGGTGCGGATCTCGCCGGCGACGATCACGGTGCCGGTGGTGACGAAGGTCTCGCAGGCGCAGCGGACGTTCTCGAGCTTGGCGGGCTGGCCGTTGGGCGCGATGTAGCCCTTGGCCTCGAGCTCGGCCTCCTTGGCCAAGATGGCGTCGAGCACGGCGTCGGAGATCTGGTCCGCGATCTTGTCGGGATGGCCCTCGGTGACCGACTCGGAGGTGAAGACGAAGGAATCTGCGCCGAACCCGGCGGCGCGAGCCGGTTCCATGGTGGAACGATTCTCAGTTGGCATGGGTGCCCCTTTCATGATTGAGCCCGGCGACCGTTACCATTCCGCCGGGCATGTAACTGATAGATTGTACCGCTCCGCGCGAAATCGCAGCCACGCTCCGAAAAAGCACACGGCAAATTGACGAAAGGCCGAGTGTCCGCATGACAGCATCCCTAGTCGCTCTTAAGGCAATGCGCGCGCTCCGGATAAGACAACTTGCCATGTCCTATAATGGACCAGATTGACCCGACCGAATCACAAGGAGCATGAGTATGAGCGATTCCGTCCGCGTCCGCTTCGCGCCCTCGCCCACCGGCAAGCTGCACATCGGCGGCGCCCGCACCGCCATCTACAACTGGGCCTTCGCCCGCGCCAACGGCGGTACCTTCATCCTGCGCATCGATGACACCGACCCGACCCGCTCCACCGACGAGAACACCCAGATCATCTTGCGCGCCATGCGCTGGCTGGGCCTCGACTGGGATGAGGGTCCCGAGGTCGGGGGCGATTTCGGCCCCTACTCCCAGACCGAGCGCCTGGACCTCTACAAGCAGACCGCCGAGCGTCTGCTCGCCGAGGGCAAGGCCTATCCCTGCTTCTGCACGCCCGAGCAACTGGCCGCGGACCGCGAGGCCGCACAGGCCCGCAAGGACCCCTTCCAGGGCTACCAGCGCCGCTGCCGCGACCTCTCGCCCGAGGAGGCCCAAGCCCGCATCGACGCCGGCGAGCCCTACGTCCTGCGCATCAAGGTGCCCGAGGACCGCGGCAACGTCGTGATCGACGACGCCGTCCACGGCAAGGTGGTATTCGACGCCAAGGAACTCGATGACTTCGTGATCTTCCGCTCCGATGGCACCCCCACCTACAACTTCGCCACCGTGGTTGACGACGCCCTCATGGGCATCACGCACGTCATCCGCGGCGACGACCACCTCTCCAACACCCCGCGCCAGGTCATGGTCTACGAGGCCATGGGTGCGCCGGTACCCACCTTCGCCCATATCTCCATGATCTTGGGCGCCGACGGCAAGAAGCTCTCCAAGCGCCACGGCGCCACCTCCGTGGAGGAGTACCGCGACGCCGGCTACCTGTCCGACGCATTCGTTAACTACCTGGCGCTGCTCGGCTGGTCGCTCGACGGTGAGACCACGGTCATCCCGCGCGACGTGCTGGCCGGCAAGTTCAGCCTGGAGCGCATCTCCAAGAACCCGGCGACCTTCGACCCCAAGAAGCTCGACTGGATGAACGCCGAGTACATCAACGCGATGGACGACAAGACGTTCGCCGACGAGATCATGCTGCCCCAACTCATCGAGGCCGGCCTGGTCGGCGAGGGCTTTGAGGCAGATGAGGCCTGGGTGGACGCGCTGGCCGGCATCGTGCGGCCGCGCACCAAGATGCCCGCCGACGCCGCGGCCGTGGCGGCGCCCGTCTTCAAAACCGCCCAGACGCTCGAGTACGACGAAAAGTCCGTGGCCAAGGGCCTCGCCAAGGAGGGCATGGGCGCCGTGCTCGACGCCGCTAAGAGCGCGCTCGAGGCCGTGGCCGCACAGGATTGGACGGCCGCCAACATCGACGCCGCCCTCGAGCCGCTGCCCGAGGCGCTCGACGTGAAGAAGCGCCTCGTGTTCGGCGCCGTTCGCGTGGCCGAATGCGGCAACATGGTGAGCCCGCCGCTGGGCGAGACCATGGCGCTCATCGGCCGTGACGACTGCCTCGCCCGCATCGATCGCGCCCGCCCGATGGCGCTCTAGCCGATCGCTCCGACACCGGCGCGCCCGTCGACAAGGAGACCCATGCCCGCAAAGCCGCAATCGTTTGCCACCACTTCCGCGTTCGAGATACTCGGCCCCATCATGGTGGGGCCCTCCTCCTCGCATACCGCCGGGGCCCTGCGCTGCGCCCAGGTT
>JAHHSP010000110.1 GCA_020025115.1 Collinsella sp.
GGCGGCGGAGCGCGGCTCGACTGCAAGGCGGTGCTCCACGGCCACCGCCTTATCGGACAGGCCCGAGGCACCGGCCATCTTGACCGTGGCGGTGAGCACCACGTCGGACGGCGCGGCGGGGTGCGTGAAGGTCACCGAGGCGGCGTTATACGACGAGGTCACCTTGGCGATCTTGGCGTTGGAGGTGGACCAGTCGATACTCCCGACGGTCTTCCCCGTTTTGACGTCGACGACCTTGAACGGTAGATCGAGCCTTGCGGTCGTCTCGGGGACGGTGCCTCGGGTGAATTCATCCGGGAGCTTCACATCGGCGAAGATACGGGAAAGGTACTCCTCCACCTGCGCATCGTCCCACGGAAGCGTGGAGGTGCGCGCGGGCGTGAACATATCGGTCGCGTCGCCGCAAGTCAAACGATACGTGGGCTGGAATCTGCGCAGAATCAAATAATCGACACCGCCGGTGCGCTCTGCGGGCGGTAGGAAGAAGAACTCGATATCGCCGTTGGAGGCACCGTCCGAGATGTCGATCGATCCACGGGCGGCGGGCTCATACGTCTCCATGCCGGAGCTGACCACATGACTCGCAACGTCCGTCACGCCCAGCTTGGCCAGGCGCGCGTCGATCATGGTGTTGAGATTGGTGTCGACGCCGAACACGGGCGCGGGATAGTAACCGTTGAAGCCATCGCTCTCGAGCGCGGCGATCGCGGCGGCGAGCTTGGCCTCGTTCTCAGCCGAACCCGTGGCGGCCACAGGCCCCACCACGTCGGACGTCACGGCATTGCGGGAGGCCGCCTCCACCTTGATATAGCTACCGGCAAGCGCGGCGTCGAGCGTGAGCTCGGAGGCAGTCACGCCGGCGATGGGGGCGAACTCGCCCGTGGCGCTCGGGGCCGCCAGCCAGCGATACGTCACACCGCCCGAGACCTCCTGCTCGCCGGACCAACCGCCTTCCTCGAACGCGGTGGCACGCAAAGCGGCGCCGACCTTGGCCTTACCGGAGAGCTCCACGCGCAGCAGATCGGTCTTGCCATCGGTCACCTGCGCGCTCGAGCGCGACGTCCACACCACGCCACCGCTGGGATTGACCACGCGCACGGCGAGGCGCTTGCCGGTGAGACTGTCAGGCACGGTAAGGATGCGCTCGACCGCGCCCTCGATGGGCGTGTAACCCTTGGCCTTCCAGGTGGCGTCATCGGAAGCGTACGAGACTTTCTGGTCGCCCGCGTACCACTGGAAGGTCATGCCCTCGTAGTCGCGCTCGTCAAAATCATACTCGTCGCCCCAGTCGAAGTCCTCATAGGTGGCGTCGACGCGCAACTCCTGACCCACGCCGATCTTGGCGGGGTCCGAGCCGTTCTTGTCGCGGATGTAGATGTAATCGGCGTCGAGGCCCGAGCGGGCGGCACGATCCCCCATGTCCGCGGCGGGCTTCTCGGGCGCGGCGGACTCGCCACCGGCGAAGCCGCCATCGCCGGCGGGAGCATCCGCGGCGTCGTGCGCGGCAGCCGTGGACTCGGGTGTGAGCGCACCGGAATTCCCGCCCTCAGAGGAGGCGGAAGGGTCTTTGCCGTCCTCGCCCGCAACCGAAACCCCGGCGGCGGGGACGTCTACCTTGCCCCCCTGCTCCACAGGTGAAACCTGGGCGGCATCGGCCAGGGCACCTCGAGCGTCATCCAAGGCTTGCGCCCATGCGGGTGCGGGCACGCCGCCCGCCATCAATGAAAGCGAAAGCGCCACCACGAGTGCCTTGCGACAAATGAGCACCTTGTGCCCCTCACGTGGCTGGCGGCAATTGCGTCCGATCATATCGGATCCCTTTCCCCCAGGGTCGGCGCCCCTCGATGTAGGGCACGCTCAGATGGGAGGCGATCCGACTTGTCATCATCCGACTGCCAGCGCCGTCCGATCTACGGCGCTCACGGCGCAGCCGTCCGAGTTACGGTTACTGGTATAGCCGGGGACTTGCACCCCGATTCCCCTGGGCGCCCCAAGCGCCCGCGCGTCTCCGCGCCACCATCTCGACCATATTGTTGTATCTGGAATATCGTAACACGAGACCCATCCGACCTACCGGTTCTCTATGCTGCCGATGTTCCTCAGCTCGATGGAGATCAGACCGTTCGGCTCGTTGACGAACTGCACGTACTCGGTATCTTTGAGCATCTCGGCGGGGAAGCTGATCTCGATGCCGGTGTCGGTGCGGATCTTGTGGTTGCGCACGGGGGCGCGCTCCACCACGGCGCGCTCCACGGCCACGCGCTCGGGCAGGCGCTCCTCGCGCACGCGCTCCTCAACGCGCTCTTTGAGCACGGGCTCGTCCTCGAAGATATCCTCCGCGATATCCCACGGGGCGATCTCCTCGTCCGCCTCGACCTTCTCGGCCACGGCGGCCTTGGCGCGGGCGAGTGCCACGGCGGTGTTGGCGCCGTGCTCCTCGGCGACCTCCTCGACGATGCGCGTCACGGTCTCGATGACCTCCTTGCCCGAGACACCGCCCTCACACTGAAGCAGGCCATCGGGGATGATGCACGTATCCTCACCCATGATCTTGCGCTTCTTGTCCACATAAAACGCCTCCATGGAGCTCGCGCGCACGAGCGCATAGGAGCTCACCTTCTGAGAGGGCGCGGGCAAGATCGCATAGCGCTTGGCGATATCGTTGCGGACCTCGCCCGCCTCACGCGCGACCTCGTGCATGAAGGCGGTGCGACTCGCCATGAGCAGCACGGCGAACCAGCGCACATCGTCATCATCGTCGAAATCGGCCACGAGCACATCGGTGGACTCCATCTTGTCGGCCTTGGCGAGCTCCGCGCCGAAAAACTCCGCGATCTGCTGCGACAGATCGACGAACTCGCGGTCGCCGAAAAAATATCCCTTGAGCTCACCGGCGAAGGCGCTTTCCTCCGAGAACGCCGCGCGGCGATTGTCCACGCTTGTGCGGGCACGGCGCAAGTGCGAGCTCACGAACGAGCGGACGGCACGGGTATCGAGGTCCAGTTCGCGCTCGCTCATCACATTCACGGCGGAATCGAAGTCGAGGATATGCAGGATTGCGTGGTTGATCTTCACAGACAGGCTCCTTTTGATGCGCTTGAACCCGGCCATTATACCCGTGCCCACACGAGTGCGCCCTTGGTGACGAAGTCACAGACCCGAAGCCCGGGGAACCCTAAGGTGGGATCGAGCAAGAAACGCGGGCGGACCGCCCACATGTGAAGGAAAGGCGCTCACCATGTCCCTCTTCTCCGGCATCTTCGGCCCCAGCATCAACGAGCTCGCCGCGCAGGCGCGCGAGACCCCGGGCAGCGTCATGATCGATGTCCGCAGCCCCGAGGAATATCGCGATGGGCACATCGAGGGCGCTTTGAGCATCCCGCTCGTCTCCATCCCCGCCACCGCCTCCGAGCGCCTGCCCGATAGGGACGCGCCCATCTTCGCCTACTGCTTCTCCGGAGCCCGCAGCGCTCAGGCCGTGCGCGAACTCGAGCGCCAGGGGTATACCAATGTCGTCAACATGGGCGGCATCGGCCGCTGGTCCGGTCCGCTGGTCCGCTAGGCCCGCTTCATGCACGCCCCCATCCGCACGCATCCCACCGAAAGGAACCCTGCCATGAAAGTCATCATCGTCGGCGGCGTCGCCGGAGGAGCGACCGCCGCGGCCCGTCTGCGCCGTCTTGACGAGGACGCGCAGATCATCATGATCGAGCGCTCCGGCTATGTGAGCTATGCCAATTGCGGACTGCCTTACTACATCGGCGGCTCCATCACCGATCGCTCCAAGCTCACGCTGCAAACGCCGCAGAGTTTCCGCGATCGCTTCGACATCGACGCCCGCGTGCGCCAGGAGGTCGTATCGATCGATCGAGCCGCCCGCACCGTCACCGTGCGCCGTCTCGACGACGGCACCGAATACGTTGAGGGCTATGACAAGTTGATCCTCTCCCCCGGCGCACGCGCCGTGACACCCGATCTGCCCGGCATCGACGCCGAGCGTCTGTTCACGCTGCGCACCGTCGAGGACACCTATCGCATCGCCGAGTTCATCGAACGCGAGCAGCCGCGGCGCGCCGTGGTCGTGGGCGCCGGCTTCATCGGCCTCGAAATGGCCGAGAACCTGCGCGACCGAGGCATCGAGGTCACCGTGGTCCAGCGAGGCGAGCATGTCATGCCCGTCTTCGATGCCGATATGGCGTCCCTGCTCCACAACCA
>JAHHSP010000111.1 GCA_020025115.1 Collinsella sp.
CCGCCGACGGCATCAAGAAGATCCTCGCCTGCAACATCGGCAGCCCCGAGGACGTCGCCAACGCCCTCGACCACGACTGCGAGGCCATCGGCCTGTTCCGCTCCGAGTTCCTGTTCATGGACGCCGCCGAGCTTCCGAGCGAGGAGGAGCAGTTCCAGGCGTACCGAAAGGTCGCCACGGCCCTCAAGGGCGCCCCGGTCATCATCCGCACGCTCGACGTGGGCGGTGACAAGGAGATCCCCTACCTTCACATGGAGAAGGAGGAGAACCCCTTCATGGGCTTCCGTGCCGTGCGTTACTGCCTCGAGAACTCCGATCAGTACAAGGTCCAGCTCCGCGCGCTGCTGCGTGCCGGCGCCTTCGGCGACGTCAAGATCATGATCCCGCTCGTCACCTGCGTCGAGGAGGTCCGTGCCGTCAAGGCCCTCGTCGAGGAGTGCAAGGCCGAGCTCGAGGCCGAGGGCTTCCAGTACGATGCCAACATCGAGGTCGGCGTCATGATGGAGACCCCCGCCGCCTCCCTCATCGCCGACAAGCTGGCCGAGGAGGCCGACTTCTTCTCCATCGGCACCAACGACCTCATCGGTTACACGATGTGCGCCGACCGTGGTAACGACCACATCTCCAATCTCTACCAGGTGTACTACCCGTCCGTCCTGCGCTCGATCAAGAACATCATCGAGAACGGCGTTAAGGCCGGAATCATGGTTGGCATGTGCGGCGAGGCCGCTGCCGATCCGCTGCTCGAGCCGCTGCTGATCTCCTTCGGCCTGGAGGAGTTCTCCATGTCCGCCCCGAGCATCCTGCGCGCCCGCAAGACCATCTCTCAGTGGACCAAGGCCGAGTGCGACGAGCTCGCCGAGAAGGCGCTCGCTTGCTCCACCGCCGCCGAGGTCAAGGAACTGCTCGAGGCCGCCGCTCGCTAAGCCCCGTTTGCCGACTGCGCGCCCACATTCACGGTTGGGCCGCAGTCGGTATCTTTGTGTGTGGCGATAAAACGATTTATCAGTAATGGTCTCGAACCTGCATACCAATTTGCGCTACGCTGTAGAAAGCAGTGTGTCTACCTAGGAGGCTGTATGTTTTACACTCTGACCGCCAACCCCGCTGTCGACATGACGGTCGCCGGCCCGACCCTCATCCCCGATGAGAACGTTCGCGCCAACTCCGCCAGCTACACCGCCAACGGCAAGGGCCTCGACGTGTCCTTCGCTCTCAAGAAGTTCGGTGTCGACTCCGTCGCCCTGGGCTTCTTCGGCGGCTTCACCGGCAAGTTCATCGTCGAAGAGACCATGAACCTCGGTTGCCTGTGCCGTCCTGTCTGGATCGACGGCGTCACCCGCATCTGCGCCTACATCAATGACGGCGAGCACGAGTACGGCGTCCTCAACCCGGGTGCCCCGCTCACCCCTCAGTATGAGGAGGAGCTCTACAACATCCTCGACACCAGCACCGGCATGGATTGCCTGGTCGTCTCCGGCTCCGTGCCCCCGCGTTCCTCCAAGGACTTCCTCGACCAGGTCATGGATCACGCCCAGGCCCGTGGCGCCGACGTCGTCTTGGACCTCTCCTCCGATAAGCTGAAGAGCCTCTCCTCCAAGAAGCCGCTGCTCATCAAGCCGAATCACCACGAGATGCGTGAGATCTTCGGCGTTCCGGTGAACACCGATGACGAGGTCCGCGTTGCCATGAAGATGGCCCACGACGAGGGTGTCCAGAACGTCCTGCTGACGCGCGGCAGCCGTGGCGACGCGTACTTCTCCAATGGCGAGGACATTTGGTATGCCAAGCGTGAATTCAACATCAAGCTCGTGTCCTCCGTCTGCGCCGGCGACTGCACGCTGGCCGCCTTCCTGCTCAAGTGGTATAAGGACCGCGACAACGTCGAGGAGGCGATGAAGCTCGCCATGGCCACCGGCGCCAACGTCGCCGAGAGTGTCGGCCTGGGCGATTTTGGCCGCGTTGACGAGTACTCCAAGCGCGTCACCGTCCGCAAGCTCGAGCGCAAGTAACGGGCATCCCGATCGGGTAGACATCGCCGCCGGTTCATTCGTGGACCGGCGGTTTTTTTGTTTCGCTCCAAGACGCGCCGATTGCCCGTTTGGGGTGTGGGGATGGTCGGAGCGGGTGGTATATTGGGGCGTAGACCATGAGGAGGACCATGCAGCATTCGACCGATATCGCTTTTGCCGGCGAGACCCTGATGGGCTCTAGGCCCAGCGTCGCATCCCTGACCGTCTTGTCTGCGCTTGAGGGCGCCGGGCTCGAGGCGTGGATCGTAGGGGGTTGGGTGCGCGATGCCCTCATGGGGGCCCCGGGTCACGACGTCGATATCTGCTGCAGCGGGTCGTGGGAGGAGAGCGCGGCGGCCTTGCGCTCCCGTGGCGTCGCGGTCGTGGAATCGGGTGTCAAGTTCGGCGGTATCACGGCCGTGGTTGATGGCGAGCGAATCGAAGTCACGGCATATCGGCTCGACGGGTTTTACACCGACGGCCGTCATCCCGAGAGCGTTCAGCGCGCCACGTGCGTCGAAGAAGACCTTGCTCGTCGCGACTTCACGGTAAATGCCATGGCATGGCACCCCGTTCGCGGTCTGCTCGACTGTTACGACGGCCGCGGCGATCTGGAGCGTCGCCAGATCCGCGCAGTGGGTGAGCCCCGTCGGCGTTTTGAGGAGGACGCCCTGCGCATGTTGCGTGCGGTGCGCTTTGCCTGCCGCCTCGACTTTTCCATGGATCCCGTCACCGCGCGGGCCCTCGCCGAATGCGCGCCGCTGCTCGACCAGGTCGCCCGCGAGCGCGTGGGCATCGAGCTTGAGGGGATTCTCGTCACCCGGCATGGGGGCGATGCGCTCGGCCGCTATCCCGAGCTCATGTGTGCGGCTATTCCCGAGCTCGCTCATATGCGCGGCTTCGATCAGCGTACGCCCTATCACTCCTTCGATGTGTACGACCACACCGCTCGTGTCCTCACGGTCGCAGGCGAGCTATCGCGTTTCCGCATCGATGGGGGCGACCCGAGTGCGCCCCCATCGCCCTCCCTCATGTGGGCGGCGCTCTTGCACGATATCGCCAAGCCCGAATGTTTCACCGTCGACGACCGCGGCCGTGGGCACTTCTACGGTCATCCCGAGTCGGGCGCCCGGCTCGCGGAGAAGATCATGCGCCGCCTGTCGTGCTCAAGCGACCTCGCCCGCGATGTGAGCCTGCTGATCCATGACCACGACCGCCCCTTGTACCCTGATCGCATCAGCCTGCTTCGGCAGATGCAGAGGTTCGCGCGTTCCGGCGTGGATACGGCGCGTCTCATGGGCGAGCTGTTCGACCTCAAGCGTGCTGACACATTGGGCAAGGCGCCGAGGTGTTTCTACTATGTTGAGGAGATCGAGCGCATGCGCGAGATGTGCCGCGAGTTGCTCGCGAATCGCGAGGCGTACAGTATCAAGACGCTCGACCTCGCCGGCTCCGATCTGATCGAATGCGGCATGGCGCCTGGGCCGCGCATCGGCGAGGCCCTCAGCCGAGCGCTCGAGGGAGCGATCGTCGGGGCCGTTGCCAACGAGCGCGGGGCGCTTTTGGCGTATCTTGGTTTTTAAAGCGGGCCCGCTTGCGATTTCGGAACATGCAAAGGCGGCTCGCTGTTGCCTGCGGATCCCCGGGATGCGGAGGCCGACGGATTTCCAGGGTGCGATGCAGCCTGCGCCCCATGCCCGCGCTGGGGCGCTCAGAGGGCCGTATGCGCGTGAACCGAGTCTTGCCGGTGCCCTAGGCTCCATAGGATGACGAACGGGCCTCTGGGGCGGTCTGTGGCGCTTGCGACCAACAACGTGAAACATGGACGCCCCATTCGCAATTCGTCCACAAATTAAAATTTCTCAGATTGAGGCTTGCATAGACCGAATCGTTTCCGTATAGTATTTCCTCGCGTTGAGGCATGGCGCACATCACTTTGGGATGTCGTCTAATGGCAGGACAGCGGATTCTGGTTCCGTCAATGGGGGTTCGACTCCCTCCATCCCAGCCATTGTGTGTTATGTTTTGTCGCTTTTGGCCCGTTCGTCTAGCGGTTCAGGACGCCGCCCTCTCAAGGCGGAGATCACCGGTTCGAATCCGGTACGGGCTACCATGATTTTCCGAGGCACTTCGAGCCTCATTACATATGGCCCGTTCGTCTAGCGGTTCAGGACGCCGCCCTCTCAAGGCGGAGAT
>JAHHSP010000112.1 GCA_020025115.1 Collinsella sp.
AAGGAGGACCGTGCCGCGTTCGACACCCCGGCTGCCAAGCGCCTGGGTATCGATTTGGACGCGTGCCTCATCTGGACGGGAATGGACGTCCGCACCGTCTCGGGGACGCGCGTTGGCTACTGCGCCGATGTCGACTTCAACCTCCGTACCGGCAAGGTGGGCGCTTTCATTCTCGCCGAGGGCGGCGCCTCCAATGCGCTCGTCGGCCATCGGGAGATGCCCGCGAGCATGCTCAAGGGCTACTGCGACGGCGCGATGATCGTCGAAGATGCCGCGGCGCATCTCGAGTTTTCGGGCGGTGCCGCAGCCAAGGCCGCCGAGGCGAGCGTGCACGTCGCCGCTAAGGCATCCGAGGTGACCGCCAGGGCCAAGGTCCAGGCAAAGAAGGGTGCCGCCGTCATCGACGAGAAGGGCTCGAAAGCCCTCGACAAGGGGAGCCGGGCCCTGGGCAAGCAGCTCGGCAAGACGAAGGGCATGTTCGGCGCCTTTGTGAACGAGTACAAGAAGGCCGCCGGGTCCCCGCCCAAGGGATCGGGGAAGCAAGCCAAGTAGGCGGCCGTATTCATATAGGGCATCCGATGGGCGGGAGAACCATTGCCTAACTACACCACCTCCTATTCCACCAAGAACAAGCCTCGCTACCGCAAGAACACGCGCGGGCGCCTCTCCGGCACCCGTAAGTCGCCACGTCGCAAGGATGCGCAGTACCTGCGTCGCACACAGGGTTTTGGCGGCCGTCGCCGCCCCGGCCACGGGCCCGGCGGCGATGATCGCCGTTCGTACGCGCTGATCGTGGTCGGCTGCGCCTTCTTGCTGTTTGTGGCAAGCATCGTGTGGTACGCCAACCGCAGCGTCGAGATCACGCTGAACGGCGAGGCCGCAAAAGTCCGCATCAATTCCTCCATCGAGCGTGTCATCCGCGAGAAGGAGCTCGAGCCGCGTCCGGGCAACCTGCTTGCCGTGGACGATTCCGTCCTCGAAAAGGGCGGCGGGACCGCATGTACCGTGGAGCTCGACGGCAAAGCCATCGATGACGATCGCCTGGCCGAGATCGAACTCACGGGCGGCGAGAAGCTCGAGGTCGGCAATGGCAGGGACGTCTATGAGAAGCACGACGTCGAGGCGACGGTCATCGAGCCCACGCTTACCATCGATGGGACGGGTCCGCTGCGCTTCGTTCGGACATGGGGCGTGCCCGGTCGTTCCGAGGTCTGGACGGGCAAGAAGACCGGCATCGTCGCCGATAAGGGCGTTGTAGAGGATGTGGTGAACGCCGAGGTGACTTGCACGACGGTCACGCCGGACACCAAGGGGAAGAAGTACATCGCGCTGACGTTCGACGAGGGTCCCAGTCCGCGCACGACCGAGATTCTGAACATTCTCAAAGAGAAGGACGCCAAGGCGACGTTTTTTGTCTCCGGGGACAAGGTGGCTGCGTCGCCCGCTGCGGTCAAGGCGATCGCCGAGTCGGGTAACGAGCTCGGTACCAACGCGTACTCCGATATCAACCTGGGCGACTTGTCCGCCTCCGACCTGCGCGCACAGCTTTCCGACAGCTTCTCCGCCGTTAAGAAGGCCGGCGGAGGCGGGGTCTCGCTCGTGCGCCCGCCGTTCGGTGAGTTTTCCGAGCGGAACTGGGCCGACGCCATGGATATGGTGAGCGCGGTCGTTTCTTGGAACGTCGATTCGGGAGACTGGCTGCTCCCGGGGGCTGCGACCGTCGCCGACACCGTGGTCGGCTCCGTTCGCAACGGCAGCATCGTCCTGCTCACCGACAACGAGGCCACGTGCGCCCAAACCGTGGAGGCATTGCCGCAGATCATCGATCGCCTGCAGGCCGAAGGGTATGAGCTGGTCACCCTGTCCGAGATGGTCGCCACCGATGATGACCTTAAGGAATTGGTGGACCTCTCGAAGGTGAAGATGCCCGAGAAGGCGAGCCTTCCCGTGATGCAGAAGGATTCCGAACAGGGCAAGTGATCGTCCGGGTGCTCCCCGGGGCTCGGATTGCCGGGACGCCAACATCCGCAGGCGGGTCGCCTTACCATCTGCTGATAATAGGCATGCTGTCACAAGCGGGCGGCATGGTATAGTGAATGCGGCTGTGCCCACGGGGCCGGCCGCATGTTTTTTGCAGTTGAGGGTCACGAGAAAGGCCTGAGGTGAAACCTAAACCCCGACCACACAGTCGCTGACCCCTGCGAGTGGCTTCTTCGCGCACAACGCGGCAGATGAGCGCCCGCCGGGGTGTATCTGCATATTGAAGGAGCACCATGAACTACTTTTCCGAAATGCTCAGACTCCCGGTCGTGGACGCGGCCGGCGAGAAAATCGGTGTTGTGAACGACCTGGGCATCGCCACGGGCGAGGTCTTCCCCCGTGTTACCGCGCTTGCCTTCCAGGGTCCAGGTAAGACCCCGTTCATGATCTCGTGGCGCAAGTACGTCGAGCGTTTTGATGAGGATGGTGTGTACCTCAAGTATCTCGCCACCGACATCCGCTTCTCCTATCTCCAGCCCGATGAGGTCCTGCTTGCGCGCGACATCATGAACAAGCAGATCGTTGACACGCAGGGCATGAAGGTCGTGCGCGTGAACGACATCAAGCTGTCCTCAACCGGCGACAACCAGCTTCGCCTCCTCGGTGCCGAGGTGGGCGCCCGCGGTCTTTTGCGCGCCATTCACCCGCTGCTGGAGCGTACAAGCGTGAAGGTGGCGCAGATGCTCGGCAAGACACTCGCCGAGGACATCATCGCCTGGTCCTATATGGACCTGCTCGAGCGCTCCACCAAGCAGATCAAGCTCTCCGTCTCGCATAAGACCCTCTCGGAGCTGCATCCGGCCGACATCGCCGACATCATCGAGCAGCTCGATCCCCGACTGCGCACGCAAGTGTTTGCCCAGCTCGACACCGAGCAAGCGGCCGAGGCGATCACCGAGCTCGATGACGACGAGCTCATGACCGAGATGCTCGAGGGGCTGTCCGACCGCGAGGCGTCCACGATGCTCGCCACGATGGACCCCGATGACGCTGCGGCGCTCATCGAGGAGCTCGATTACGAGAAGGCCGAGAAGCTCCTGCGCCTCATGGGCGTCAAGGAGGAGAAGGCCATCCGCAACCTGCTCGGATACGAGGAGGACACCGCCGGCCGCATCATGACCAACCAGTTCGTGGCGCTTCCCGCCACGGCCACGGTCCAGGATGCCATCGACGCCCTGCGCGGTCTCGACGAGGACTTCGAAAGCATTTACTACGTCTACACCACCGATGCCGAGGGCGCGCTGACGGGCGTGCTCTCCATGCGTTCGCTCGTGGTTGCCGAGCATGCCGATCGCCTGAAGGACCTGGCGTACCGCGACGTGGTATGGGTCGCCCCGGACCTCGACCAGGAGCTCGTGGCCGATGAGATGACCAAGTACGACCTCGTGGCGATTCCCGTGTGCGATGAGAACCGCCATATTCTGGGCATCGTCACGGTCGACGACGCCCTCGACGTCATCGCCGAGGAGCATGCCGAGGACCTGCAGATCGCAGGCGTCTCGGTGAGCGAGAACAGCGCGGGCGAGTCCACGCACGCCTTCTCCTGGTTTGCACAGCGCCAGTACTGGATCGTGGTATGGGCCATCGCCGCCTGCGCCATCGCCGCCATCGTGGTGAGCCCGCCCGAGTCGTTCGACCCGACCTATATGGGGATGGGGGCCGCGGGCGTGGCCGAGATCGTGACGGGCAAGGGCATGATGGCCCTCATGCCCATCGCCATCATGCCGGTGGTGCTGCTTGCATCTATGCGCATGGTGTCATTTGTGAAGAACAGCTACCTCGAGTACGACGAGCGTGACGACGAGCCCAAGCCCTATCTCGGTTTCTTCCTCAAGACCACGCTGATCGGCATCGTCCTCGCGGCCGTGGTCTACGTGTGCGGCGAGCTCATGGCCACCACGATCTTCGCGGCTGCCGAGCCCTGGGCGATCCCCATGCTGCTCGACTGCTTCAAGGGCGCCGCCGCCGTCATCGTGGCGACCTACGCCAGCGCCGTCATGTACTTCTACGTGCTGTTCCGCAGCGACGAGAAGGACCAGAACATCTCCGGTACCTCGCTGACGTTCGCAGCGGTCCTGCTTTCCGCCATCGCCTACACGGTGATCGGTTCGTTGCCGCTTCTGTAGGGTG
>JAHHSP010000113.1 GCA_020025115.1 Collinsella sp.
GGCCCAGCCCACCTCGCCCGCGCCGGCCCAACCTGCCGTGCCCACGCCCGCGCCGGCCCCTGCGCCCGCGCGCCCCGAAGCGCCGGTCTCGCCCACCGCGCCCACGACGGCTCCGGCGGCCCCGGTGCCCGCGCGCCCCGAAGCGCCGGTCCCTGCGCCCCCCGTCGCGGCGCCCGTCGCCGATCATGCCAGTGGGCCGACGGTGCTCCCGGAGCGAGACATCGAGGCCGACCGCAAGGCGTGGGAAGACGACAGGCCGCCTTACGATGATGCGTTCATCGCGTCGTACGAGGGCGATGGCGAGGCCCCGCCGTTCGACGCGCCCGTTTCCGCGCTCGCACCTGCCTCGGCGCCCGCTCCCGCGTCCCCGACCGCGCCCATGGAGGTCCCTGCGGCAACGGCATCCGCTCCGGCCTCTGCCGTTGCGCATGTGCCCGCCGAGGCCCCGGCCGCGCCCGTCCCCGATCCCGGCCCGGGTGCGCCTGCTGGCGACGAGGCCCCGGTCGACCCCAAGGAGGTGCTTCAGAACATCTGGGGCAATGTGACCTTTAAATAGCGTGGTCACGACAAATAGCGTGGCCCCGACGTGGGGCGGGTTTTGCCCGCGCCCGCACATTCGCTTTGCACGGCATTCGACGCCCGTCCGACGCCGCGCCCATGAACCCTGTTTCGCACAGGGGGAGGGATGTGCACTTGCCCCCGGTCCACGTGGTACCATGCCCCTTGGAATGACCCGCCTGTTAAACCGCAGGCTTCACCAGTGAGGAGAGCCCATGGCTGGAATCAACATGCAGCAGCTCATGAAGCAGGCCCAGCAGATGCAGAAGAAGCTCGCCGAGGCCCAGGAGTCCATGAACGAGGTCACCGTCGACGCCAGCGCCGGCGGCGGCATGGTCAAAGTGACCGTCGATGGAAATATGCAACTTCAGTCTGTGACCATCGATCCGGACGCGCTCGACCCCGAGGATGTCGATATGCTCCAGGACATGATCGTGGCCGCCGTGAACGAGGCGTATCGCGGCGTGGCCGAGATTGCGAACAAGCGCATGAGCGCCGCCACCGGCGGCATGGGCGCCGGCATGCCCGGCATGCCGTTCTAGGCGAACGCGGGCACGTACGCGCATGAGTGCCGATCGCAGTCTACAAATCCTTCTCGATGAGCTGGGCCGGTTGCCGGGCATCGGTCCCAAAAGCGCTCAGCGCATCGCCTACCATCTGCTCGAGGCCGACGCCGAGGAGGCCCGCCGCCTGGCGGACGCCATCCTCATGGTCAAGAGCGAGGTCCATTTTTGCGGCCGCTGCTTCAACTACGCGACGGGCGATGAGTGCGCGATCTGCGGGGACTCATCGCGCGACCGCAACCGCATCTGCGTGGTGGGGGAGCCCCGCGACGTCTCGGCCATCGAGCGCACGGGCAGTTATCGCGGCCTGTACCACGTTCTCGGCGGCGTGATCAGCCCCATGGACAAGATAGGGCCCGAGCAGCTCCACGTGCGGGAGCTGCTCGCCCGTTTGGGCGCAGAGGACATCGAAGAGGTCATTATCGCCACAAACCCCAATATCGAGGGCGAGGCCACCGCGAGTTACCTGGCGCGCACCATCAAACCTCTTGGCATCGCCGTCACGCGCCTGGCGAGCGGCCTGCCCGTGGGCGGCGACCTTGAGTACGCAGACGAGCTGACCCTTGGACGCGCCATCGAGGCGCGTCGTGCGCTCTAGCGTCCCATCCGTCGCGAAAGGAGTTGCGATGCGCATCTTCGACACGCCGCGCAGGCGTCTGCGTCGCACAGCGCCGCCTCCTCGCATGCTGGGCCTCGTCACCTTCTCATTTGCCCTGCTCGGCTTGGGCGTCGTCACCTATGCCGTTTCGCTGCCGTCGCTGATTCAGGTCGCGCAGCGCTCCGAGGAGCGCGGTTTTGCCGATATATTCGCCGAGGGGCTGTTTGGCTCCGGCGTCCCTGTCGGCGGCGCTCCACAGGAGGAGGGCTCCGATGGCGGGGCGCAGGACGGCGAGTCGGTCGTCGATGACCCCGCCTCGCCCGAGGCCGGTCGCTTCGGCGGCCTCACGCTCGGCGGCGTGACCTTCGAGCAAGTTATCTCAGGCGTTGCGGCCGGCTCCGCCTCCTCCGGTGGGACCGCGACGCCCGGTGCATCTGGAAGCGCGGGCTCCGGCGCCGGCACGTCCGGCGGGACGTCCGGTGCCACGGGAGGTGCGCCGACTCCCGCGCCTGAGCCCGCCCCTCCGGTGGAGGTTCCCACGGAGCCCGCGGTCACGGAGGCGCAGGAGCGACAGTTCTACCAGGCTCTGAGCGCTTCGGCGGGGCGCATCAACGGCTATGTGGGCGAGATCAACGGCATCACCGCCGGGTTTAACAACGATTGCATAGCCGCCAGGGGTACGCGTGAGCGGCGCCTCGTCGAGGCACGTGGGCTGAGGGACCGTCTGCTCAACGAGTACATGCACGTGCGCGACGGTATTCTGGTTGCAAATGACTCGCGGTACAAGAATGCGCAGGGCGATCTCATCAGGATGTATCGTCTGCTCACCGAGTACGCCTCGGTTGTGACGGACGCGTGGATGAACAACACGCTCGACGAGCCTGGCGACGTGAATGGCCTGCTCGCCTCCATACGCGCCGCGCAGAACAACCAACTTGTTGAATTCCAGCAGGTGTATGGGAGGTTCAGCCTATGAGTGCGTCCGCCGAGGAGATGCCCTCGCGCGTCGCGGAGCCGCTCGGCTCCGGCGAGGCCGCGCCCGCGCCGACGGATGCCGGCGCGAATCGCTCGACGCCTCCGCATCCCAGCGCTTACGTTCGCGGTGCGCGTGTGGTGCGCCTCGAGGGCTTCGAGGAGCCCTTCCGCATGGCGGGTCCCGACCGTGAGGCGTATCACCGGCGCTTCGGCATCCTGTTCGTGGATGATTCCTCCGCCCGCCATGGCGGCTTGGGCACGGTCATGCGTGCGACGAACGCCCTGGGCGAGGCCTGCGCGCTCAAGACCTTGAATACGCCGGCCCGCGCCGAACACGAGGACGATGCGTCCCTTGCGGCTCGTGTCGAACTCGCGCGCACGGCGTTTCGCGCCGAATACGAGAGCCACCGATCGCTTTCCGGCTTCAAGGGCTTCCCGCGCCTGTTCGGCTTCGCGCATGTTGGAGACACCCCTGCGATCGTCATGGAATGGGTGGAAGGCGTGACGCTGAACGTGGCGGCGCGCATGCTCTCGGTCGACGGGGCCGGTCGGGTCGCGCCGCTCGTCGCCGCTCGCATCGGCCGCGACCTGGCCGATCTGCTCACGCGTCTCGACCTGGTGGGGGACGGCTTTGTCCATCGCGACATCTCCCCATCGAACATCCTTGTGCGCACGGCGCGCCTGTCGGTCGCCGAGCAGGCGGCCGAGGGCGCCTTCGACCTGTGCCTTATCGACTTCGGCTCCTCCGTGCACCTCGACCCCATGGGCGCCCCGGGCTACACCATGCGCTACGCGACGCTGCGGCGGGCAACGCCCGATTACGCCCCGCCCGAGATGCTCACGGGCGACCTGCCCAACCTCGTCGAGCTGCGTAAATCTGAGAAGATCGACGTATACGCCGCGGCGAGCGTCATCTTCGAACTCGCTTGCGGCTTTCCGCCTTTCGAGTTCGGGGGCCGTGCGGGAGAGTCGCTCTATCGCATCAAGATGGACGAGCCCCCGCGCCCGCTCGAGGCCGCGCATCGAGCGGCGTCTCGCCTGGGCGACGTGCTCGTGTTCGAACCCGATGTCGCGGCGGTCGCAGCGGAGGTCTCGCTGGATGTGACCGATGTGTACGACGAGCTCGAGTTCAAGCGTGCTCTCGACCGCGTTGACGGGCAGCTCGGCGAGGTGCTCGTTTCCGCGATCGCGCCGGCCCAAGAGTCGCGCCCCTCGGCGGAGGGCCTGCGCGACGCCCTCTCGGCGTTTTGCACGCACTACGCCCAAAACGTTCGACACGCCTTGCGCGGTGAGCGCCTGATCCCGTGTCGGAGCGACGTGCGCCGTCGTGAAGGTCGCTCGCCGTATGCGGTGAACCGCCTGATCAACGTGGTGGGCATGGCCCTTTCCGGCGCCGCTCTCGTCACGGTCGCCTGCGTGACCGCCTTGCTGCTCGACGGGGTTACGGCTCTGTTCCGCCT
>JAHHSP010000114.1 GCA_020025115.1 Collinsella sp.
CACGGCACGGCACGGCACGGCACGGCACGGCACGGCACGGCACGGCACGGCACGGCACGGAGCATCTTGGCATAGGTAGTGTTCAGACCGTTCGCAAACGACAAAATTAGAGAAAGTCGACGCAATCGAACCTTAACGAAGCAAACGCAGGCGTGTTTTCATCTCGGCAGAAATGCGCCTGCTTTCGCATGCTTTTTGGATTGCCTTGCGGCGCGTCCATTCATCGAGCAGGGCGCGCTCATTCTGAAGCTCCACATACGGCCATGCCGTTATCGGCTGTCTGACCAGTGCCTCCGCGAAATACCATGCTCGCATCATATCGACATAGTAAGCGTCCGATTCCGGCTCAGGACGCTCGGGCGAACCCGGCATGCGCGCGGCCACAACCATCTCTGCGAATCTTGGCTCGAACAGATCACCCAGGAACAGCCGCATGAGCACCCCGATACCGAAGCGAATGGTAAAACCGCGCCCCGAGCCTATCCACCGCCGCACGCACTCGAGCGTGCGGCCCGGTTGCTTGGCCAGCACCCGCACTGGGAGCTGATCGCATGTCGCCCAGTTATCTACATAAGGTAAAAACAGGTCATACATCCCAATCGCTCGCTCGTACTCGCGTTCCATGCCAATGGTAAGGGCGTGAACCTGGTTCTCCTCGAACAGGGCATGCGGAAGGGAGCGCAGAAAGCCCGAGGCATCATCGCGTCGATACAGATCGCGGGCAATCTTGCGCAGGTCGGGCGTGCGAACGCCGACGAGCCGACACGGATCGACCGTGGGAACGAGCGGCCTCATGAATGCGGCGTAATCGGGGTCCACGTGGCCAGCCAAACTCCTGCATACAAATTCGGCAGCGGTATCCTCGCCAAAATCGGGAAGCTTGCATCGCAGCACGTCCTCAAGAGGCTCTTGCTTGGACAGTTCCAGAAGCGCGTCTTTTTGCCCACGGGAAAGATGCTTGAAATGTGCCTCCGCACTCATAGCACGTGCCTTCGAGTAAAACCGCGCCTGAGCGACAAGGCGAACGGGAGCATGGGACTTGGTGTACTTAGCGCCGCGTCCAGACTGATGAGCTGCCAGGCGCGCCTGGACGTCGGTCGCATAGCCGGTATAAAGACTCCCATCGCCACAGGCGAGCACATACATGTAATGATTGAATGCCGACATCCGCGCCCCCTCCCTACAGGCTCCATCCTTCTGCCGATATGGGTGCACCTCATGCCCCAACAACGCCAGTCTACCCACCCACGGCTCTCGGCGGATCGTTTACCCAGGTGGCGACTGCTACGAAAAACGGGTTCGGCAGTGGGCGCGGTAGCACGGCAAGTGACAAATTAAGCTCACATGCCGCTCGTCGACATGGCGAGCATAGCCGCCCGGCATGGGACGTCGAAGGTCTTTGCGCCGCAGGTGGGATTCACCCAAACAAAGCCGGTTCTTTGCTCATTGTGAGCAGCATTGCGGACCTTATCGGAGATTATTTGCCTCCAGGTGAGGCCCTGCCGCTCTTTGGAGCACCGAACTTCACACGTTTTTGCAATTGTGGTCAAAATACCCTAATCGTGCGCTGACTCGATGCCAGAATTGTCCTGAAAACCTTATACATTTCTCTGATAGCGGTCATCTGTTCATTATCTTCGGACTCTCAACTTCCTATAGATTGAAATGAGGGGGAATATCAGCCTCCGAGGCCCCTCGAGGCTGTTCCACGTTTTTTCTCAGCGCACAATCAGGGTATTTTGACCAGAGTTCCAAAAACGAACGATCGCTGACGGACAAAAACCGCGCTTTTTCATCGACTCCGTTTTTACACTGCATAAACACTACCAATTACCTGCGATTGCTTTGAGAATCATGTATAAGTCCACTCGGCCTTCTACGTGACTAAGTCACATTCATTTCCTGATATGCTGAGCCCAAGCGAACCCGAGAGAAAGGCCCAACATGGACCGCCGCACATTCCTGATCACCGTATCCCTCGTGGGCGTTGTTTCCCTCGCCGGGCTCACCGGCTGCTTTGGCGTGCCCGCCAAAGATGGCGGCGGCAACGTCAACGGCGGCAGCAACGTCAACGGCGGCGGCAACGTCAACTCAAACAGCGGCGGCGGCAACAATACCGCATCCTACCAGCAGGTCGACGCCAAAGCGGCAAAGGAGCTCATGGATGCCGCGGAGGATCGCATCATTCTCGACGTGCGCACGCAAGACGAGTACGACGAGGGTCATATTCCCGGCGCCATCCTCATCCCGCACGACACCGTGGCGAACGCCGCCGAGGACTCGCTTCCCAACAAAGACCAGCTCATCCTCGTGTATTGCCGCAGCGGCAACCGCAGCAAGCAGGCGTCCCAGGTGCTCGCAAACCTTGGCTACACCAACGTCGTCGAATTCGGAGGCATCAACAACTGGCCCTACGAAGTCGAATAGCGACCGTCCGCGGAATGCATCCGTAGCCCGCTTGTACCTACCAAAAACGTTCTTGAAAACGAATGGGGTGCAGTGCGGAGCCTGATGCACCCATCTCAAGGAGGTCGTGGACTTCCTCGAGAATCGAATGGGGTGCAGTGCGGAGCCTGGTGCACCCATCCGACGATTCGGACGGGGCTCTCCGCGCCCAAAGCCACGCGAGGCGACCCTATCCGCTGAAGCGCGCCAGCGGCGCGAGCGGCTCGGATCGAAACACCGACTCAACCGCGGCCTCGTACTCCTCGACCCTACGCGCTTTTCGGACGGAGCGGTGCACCGCCATAGGATCGGCAAAAGCGCATTTGGCGTAGAACCACCATTCCTTCATGCGGAAGACGGCGTTGCCCCCGATCTCGTCCAGATATGCGCGGAACAGCTCATCGTGAAACCGATGAAGCTCCTCGAGCGACGCGGCAGGTCCGCCACTTGCCATGCGCGCAAGAGCCGGATTGGCGAGAAGGCCTCTACCGAGCATCACATGGTCTGTCTGAGGATAGGCGGACACGAGGGCGGTGAGGTCATCAACGCCGAAGATGTCACCGTTGTAAACGACGGGAAACGGAGCGGACGCGAGTGTGCGACCGTACGCCTCCCAACGCGGCTTCCCCCGGTATCGGTCCTTTTGGACGCGCGGATGCACGATGAGCGCCGCAAGGGGGAGCCGCCGATACACGTCGAGCAGCGCTTCATATTCAGCATCGTCCTCGAGGCCGAGGCGCGTTTTGATAGAGACCGGCAACGGCGAGCGCTCGCACACGTCCGCCAGGAACACCTCAAGCGCGGCGGGGTCGCGCAAAAAGCCCGAGCCCTTGCCCTTCGCCACAACCGTTCCCGACGGGCAGCCCAGGTTCAGGTTGACCTCTCGATAGCCTAGCTCGGCGAGAAGGCCGGCGGCCCACACGAACTCGTCGGCATTCCTGGTGAGCAGCTGCGGGACGACATCGAGTCCCTCGTTGCACCGGGGATCGATCTCCGCAAGCGCCTTGCCCTTAAATCGCGATCCCACCCGCGGAGGGGCGATGAACGGCGTGTAGTAGCGATCGAGCGCGCCAAAGCACGCGGCATGGACCTGGCGAAACGCATGGCCCGTGATCCCCTCCATGGGGGCAAGTGAATACAGCACCTGTCCAATCCCTTCGTACGTCCGCGACGTAAGCATGTGGCCCGAACTGCACGAACGGGACCGGATACGCCGAGCGCGTTAGGGAACTACCTTATCTCACAAACGCGCTTTTCGTCTGGTTGAGCCGGCCTCACCGCACGGATCCCACGCATTGCCCGGCCGGCCTCACCGCACGGATCCCGCAAATCCTCACGTATTGCCCGACCGGCCCCTCCGCATGGGGCCCATTGATCGACCCCTCCGCACGGACCGCACGGATCGCCCTCTCCGCATGAGGCCCATTGATCGCACGGCGCGGGCCCCACAGGAACCGGCATCCGAGCGCTGACGGGACCATTCAAACCGCTCACCCTGAACGAAAAAGAGCGTTAGGTCGTCCGAGTTTTCCGACCGATACAATTGCGCTATACAGCGTTTCGCGAGAAGAATCGAGGACCCCATGTCGCAAGATACAAACCCTTGGAACGAAATTTCCAGCATGTCGAACAGCAGAACGCCCAACCGCGAGCCCGGGGCGGGCACGGGAGGAAACGTACCTCCCCACCTGCCCCCGGTCCCGG
>JAHHSP010000115.1 GCA_020025115.1 Collinsella sp.
CAACGTCTTCGCCTGCAAGCCGAATCCCCCAGACATACGCGGCGCCGCCGCCGACGGCGAGCGTCGCAGCCAGGACAAGGGCGATGATGCGCTTTCTCATGACAGTCCCCTAGAACTCGGCATACACCGGGCTTGCCGGAGCGCCGTACGGGGAGAGCACGAAAAACCATCCGAGCACCGCCACGAGCACCACGACGACCGCGAACCAGGCGACGGCCGCCGAATTCGCATCCGAATAGAACCACGTGCGCACGCGCTCGGGCGTCACGGCCCTCAGGCACGCAAGGGCGGACGCGCCGCGCGACGCGGAACGCGCGCCCTCGCCCGGACGACCCCCCGTGCCCATCACAGCCTCACCGCGATCTGCTCGATGATCTTGTTCACCGTGTTCATCTCGGTGCGCTCGACTGCGGTGGGAGCGATGTCCACATCGAAGCGCTCCTCGATCTCGACGAGCACCTCGATAGCGGCAAGGGAGTCGAGCAGACCCGCCGCGAACAGGTCGATGTCGCGCTCCTCGCGCACGGCCTCGTCGTCGCAGATGTCTTCCAGCATGTCGAGAACCTCGGCCTCGAGTTCGTTCCTATCCATGGATGATCCTTTCGATGATGTGAGTGAGCTGACCGGAGAAGAGCGCGAAGCCGATGACCACGAGCTGCATCGTGACGAACCACGACAGCACGCGATACCAGCGTTTGCGCTTGTTCCGCTTGTAGAAGGCCGACCGTTTCTGGTAGACCTCGGTGAGCGCGAGCAATACACCGTGATACAGACCGTACGCCAGGTAGTCAAGGGTAAGTCCGTGCCACGCACCCATGAGCACCATGTCGACCATGTAGGCCGTGCACGCCGTATGCAAGCGGCTCGAGAAGAGCTTCCGCTTGGAGGCCATGCGCACGAACCTCATAAAGACGAAGTCGCGCAACCACGTGGACAACGTGATGTGCCACCGGTTCCAGAAGTCCTTCATATCCAGCGCCGCAAACGGGGCGCGAAAATTCTGGGGCGTGGCGATGCCGAAGCAGTAACTCGCCCCCACCGCCATGAGCGAATAGCCGGCAAAGTCGAAGAACAGATACAGGGCGTAGACATATGCGCGGGCGATGACGCGAACCGGCGCCGGGCCGGGAATCGAGATCACCGCCGGCACGCCCGCGAGCTGAGCCGTGGCGGAAGGGTCGAGGGCCGTTTGCGCAATCGTTGCCAGCACCAGCTGCGAAACCGCGCCCGCGAGCAGGAACAAGACGCCGCGACTGAAGAGGTCCGCATACTCCGACCGGGAAAACCGCCTGTCGGCATCCTCCCGGAACCGGCGGGACCGGTCGATCGGTCCCGAGGTGAACGTCGCGAAAAACGTCAGGAAGTACAGGTAGTCGACGACTCCGAGGTCATCGATGAGCCCATCGCGGATCTCGATGAGCACCTGCACCGCCTTGAATGTGAGGTAGCTGATGCCGATGAACCCCAGCAGGTTGGCGTCGAACACCGCCCCCACCTTGTAGATGACGAGCGGGGCGACGGTTGCGGCGAGCGACGCGCGGTACACCGCCATGCTCTTGCGCCCGCTCTTCCAGCTGCCAAGCGTCGCGCGCATGGACGTGAACGCCACCGCGAGAAACACCGCGAATGCGGCGGCGCCGGCGGGACTGCCCGCAAAGAGCAACCCGACCATCACGCAGGAGGCCGCGAAGCCGTAGTACTTGATGCGCCTCTCCGTGAAGCCGAGCACCGCGGCGGGGACCACCGCGGCGGCGAGCGCCACGAAAAACGACGGGGATGTGTAGAAGCCCATCGATCTCTACTTCTCCTCGATGAGGGCGCGGCGGTCGAGCTTGCCGTTGCCGGTCATGGGCAGGGACTCATGGAACGCGACCTTCTTCGGGATCATGTAATGGGGCAGGAACTCAGCCAGACGCTCCTTAAGTGCGAGACCCGCGCGAAACGGCGTGTCCCCAAGTGGTGAGGACGGCACGACATGCGCCACGAGATGCGAGATCTTTCCATCTCGATACACCGGGGCGACCGCCGCCGCGGCGATCTCGGGCAATCGGCGCAGATGGCTCTCGATCTCGCCGAGCTCGATGCGGAAACCGTTGAGCTTGACCTGCAAATCGAGACGACCGCGGAAATGCAGCATGCCCTCGGCGTCCAAATAGCCCTCATCGCCGGTGCGGTACGCACGCACGGCGGCGCCCTCGAGCGTGGCCTCGTCAAAGGCGCGCGCCGTGAGGTCGGGTCGCCCGAAATATCCGCGTGCGACCGTGTCCCCCTCGATGACGACCTCGCCGAAGGTGCCGGCGGGAACGGCGCCCCCCTCCTCATCGACGATGCGGATGCGCGTGCCAAGGCGCGGGACGCCCACGGGCAGGGGATCGGGGCTCGCCGCCATCTCGGGCGTCACCTCAACCGAGGTGACGGCGACGGTGGACTCGGTCGGGCCGTAGGTGTTGACCACGCGGGCCCTTGGGAATCGCTCGAATAGGCGCGCGGCGGTCGCGTTCGGCAACGTCTCGCCGCAGAACAAAAAGAGCCTGAGATCGGGCATGGCGCTCTGGTCAAAATCGGCATTCGCGAGGCAGAGCTCGGCAAACGACGGGGTCGAGACCCAGACCTCCGCGCCGCTCTCCTTGAGTGCGGCGAACTGCGCCGCCATGCTGAGCTGCGTCTCGGCGGCCAGCGAGTACAGCGTGCCGCCCCCGCCGAGAGCGCCGGCGAGCTCGAACACCGACAGGTCGAACGAGAAGGGCGCCTGGTCGAGCCACACGGGACCATCCGAGCGCTCGGGGGCATGGGCGTGGACGAGCTCCAGATCCCACGCGCAGAAGTTGTCGAAGCAGGCCGCCGTGACCTCAACACCCTTGGGCGCACCGGTCGAACCGGAGGTGAACAGGATGTAGGCGAGGTCCTCCCCATCGATCCAGCGTTCGCGGTCGGAACGCCCTGCGGCCGCCACGAGGTCCCCGATTTCGCGGTGCTCGATGACGGCGACGGGCGGCATATCGTCGCACGTGGGGAAGGTGCCGACCGCCAGGGCGAGCGGGGCCTCGATCCCCGCATCGCCCGTCATGGACGACAGGATCTGCGTGGCGATGGACGCGGTTCGCTGAGGCGGCACGGAGTTGCCGTCGATCGGGACGTAGGGACATCCGGCCTTCATGCAGGCGAGGAAACACACGACCATGAACGGGTCCTTGTTGCCGTATACGATGACGGGCCTGCCGCGCTCGACGCGGTTGCCCACCTGCTCGGCGAGCGCCTCAGACGCCGCCCACAGCTCCCGATAGGTCAGGTCCATTCCCGTCGATGCGCGCACGGCGGTCCGATCGGGCCACTCGCGAGCGACTCGCTCGATGTTATCCAGGTACTTCACGTGCCGTCCCACCCCTTCAAATCCACACAGACGCCACGGGCGCCCGTGTCTGAGAGCCTACCCCCCCCCCGACGCCATTTTGGCAAGTGCTCCTTCGGGAAGAGGGGTCGGTCCCGTCTTGATGCTGCGCCCTATTATGCCCGCCGAAGCTTCGCGCATCCTTACCGTCGCGTGACGTTTGCGTAAGAGTGGTTATGAAGAGCTGAAGTCCCGGACGGTTTGCCCATTCCCGTGGAGGGATGCATCCGCCCGCCCCTTCGCAAGCGTCGCCTCTCGCGCGGAGAGCCCCTCTCGCCCATCCGGGGCCGACCCGCTCGGGACGGACCCGGGACGCAGCCGCGGGGAGTTCGGGCGTCCCGGCGCGGAAGTGCGCGCGCAAAAACGCACCCTTCCCCAAATTGTACACATAAGCACGGCAAATAGGCCTGGGCAGTGGCGTATTATTGAAGGGTTAGCAATCCGTTCGGCTCAAGGTCCTGGAACCGCCGCCGACGGACCGACCCGTACAGAAAGAAGGGCAGGACTCAATGGTCTCTCGCGTGTACGTAGAGAAGAAACCCGGGTTTGACGTCGAGGCGCAGCAGCTGCTCGCCGAGCTTCGCGACACCCTGGGCATCGAGGAGGCCGACGCCGTGCCGGCCCGCTACTACCGCTTCCAGACCGCGAAGAACGGCTATAACTTCTACCGTGATGTTGAACCTGGGAGTGTACGTACCCACTGGCTGACGTT
>JAHHSP010000116.1 GCA_020025115.1 Collinsella sp.
ACATCGCGCTGCCCTGCGCGCGTGAGAACACGCTGCTGCTCGAGGACGCCCGGGCGCTCGTGGCAGGCGGCTGCAAGGTGGTGGGCGAGGGTGCCAACATGCCCACGACTACCGATGCCACCAACTATCTTATCGAGAACGGCGTCGCGTTCATGCCCGGTAAGGCGGCAAATGCCGGCGGCGTGGCGACCTCGGGTCTTGAGATGAGCCAAAACGCCGAGCACCTGTCCTGGAGCTTCGAGGAGGTCGATGCCAAGCTCGAGGGCATCATGCGCGGCATCTACCATGCGTGTGACGATGCGGCGACCGAGTACGGTTATGAGGGCAACTACATGATCGGCGCCAACATCGCCGGATTCAAAAAGGTTGCCGACGCCATGATGGCCCAGGGCATCGTGTAGCGACGAGCTGTGGAAACTGGATAGTTCGAGGGACGTGTGCAGCGATACGCGTCCCTTTTTGCTATCATGTTCGCCTGTGTGACCAGTCGCGGGCGTGGCGGAATTGGTAGACGCGCTGGATTTAGGTTCCAGTGGGCTTTCCCGTGAAGGTTCGAGTCCTTTCGCCCGCACCAGTCGCGCGCACACAAGGTATCAAGGGGATCGGCACCCAAATCCTTGCCGAGTGTAATTAGAGGAGGAACGTTGAACATCACTTCTGACGTGAAGGACGCCAAGCTCACCGCTACGGTCACCATTCCGGCCGCCGACGTCGACGCCATCATTAAGAAGGCCTACAAGGCTGCCGCCAAGCAGTACCGTTTCCCCGGCTTCCGCGCCGGCAAGGCCCCCCGTCCCGTGATCGACTCCGCCCTGGGCAAGGACGCCGTGCTCGCGCAGGCCACCAACGAGCTGATCGGCTCCAACGAGGGCAGCGTCCTCAACGAGCTCGACATCGTCCCCGTCAAGGAGGGCGAGTATCAGGAGATCGATCTGTGCGCGGATGGCTCCGATTACACCTACACCGTCGAGTTCACCCTGCGCCCGTCCGCCGAGCTCTCCTCCTATGACGCCGTCGAGGTCGAGATGCCCCCTGCGGAGGTCACCGAGGCCGAGATCGACCAGCAGGTCGACATGCTCATGGGCTACCACGCCACTTTCGAAGATGTCGAGCGCGCCGTCGAGGATTCCGACTACGTGACCGTCGACATCAAGAACGTCGCGAACGCCGAGGCGCTCGCCGGCGAGGGCCGTGTCATCGCCATGGGCGCCGGTCATCTGCCCAAGGAGTTCGACGAGGGCCTGCTGGGCATGAACGTCGATGAGACCAAGACCATTTCCTGGACCCCTGAGGTCGAGGGCGCCGAGGAGGCCTCCGTCGAGGTCACCGTCAAGGGCGTCAAGGAGCGCGAGCTCCCTGAGCTCACCGATGAGTTCGCGAAGACCAACTTCGGCTTCGACGGTGTGGACGCCATGCGCGACGCCGTGAAGCTCGAGATCGAGTCCGACAAGTCCTCCCAGCTGCCCCAGCTCAAGGAGAACCGCTGCGTCGCCAAGCTCGCCGAGCGTCTTCAGCTCGACGAGATGGACGAGGATTATGAGCAGTCCGTCTTCCAGGAGCTCGGGCAGAACTTCCTGCAGAGCCTTTCCGCCCGCGGCATGAGCCTCGATGGCTGGCTGCAGGCCAACCGCATCAGCTCCGAGGACTTCATCGCCGACCTGCACCGCCAGGCCAACGATGTTGCCCGCGAGTCCCTCGCGTTGGATGCCCTCGCCCGTGAGCTCAAGATCGAGGTCTGCGCCGAGGACGTCGACGGCGAGTTCGAGCGCGCCGGCATCGAGGACGTCGAGGCCTCCAAGGCCCAGTTCGTCGCCGATGGCCGCATGCCCGCCGTCCGCGACTCCATCCGTCGCTCCAAGGCCGTCAACTGGCTGGTTGAGAACGCCAAGGTGACCGAGGTCGACGAGGCCGCCCGCGCCGCCGAGGCCAAGGCCGAGTAACCCCAGGTCCTCCTTTGCGTGATGCGGCGCATGCACGTTTGTGTCCGCGGAAACGTGTATGATGCACAGCTGAACGGCTGCAGTTCTTACGGTGCCCCACCGCGCGAAGTCGAGGTAGGGCACCGTATGTTTCTATCTCGTGGGCGCATGTTGCCCGCATGTGCCCAACTTGCCTCGCGTCGCATATGCGGCGCACAACCCGAAAGGAGCCATATGATCAATCGCATCGACTCCGCGCTCGTGCCCTACGTCATCGAGCAGACCCCCCGCGGTGAGCGCAGCTATGACATCTACTCCCGTCTCCTGAACGACCGTATCGTCTTTCTGGGAGAGGAGGTCAACTCGGTGACTGCCAACCTGGTCATCGCGCAGCTGCTGCACCTCGAGAGCCAGGACGCCGAGAAGGACATTTCTCTCTACATCAACTCACCTGGCGGCGAGGTCTATTCCGGTCTGGCCATCCTGGACACGATGAACTACATCAAGCCCGATGTCTCCACCATCTGCGTGGGCATGGCCGCCTCCATGGCCGCCGTCCTCCTTGCCGCCGGCGCCCCTGGCAAGCGCTTCAGCCTGCCGCATTCCAAGATCATGATCCACCAGCCCAGTGGCGGTGCCCAGGGGCAGCAGACCGAGATCGAGATCGCCGCCCGTGAGATTCGCGAGACCCGCAACACCTTGAACCAGATTCTGGCCGATTGCACCGGCAAGCCGTTCGAGCAGGTCGAGCTCGACACCGAGCGAGACAATTACCTCCGCGCCGAGCAGGCTCTCGAGTACGGTCTCATCGACCGTATCGTCACGTCCCGCAACGACTCCGGGAGTGAGCGCTAATGGCGGGCGACGAGTTCGGCCGCACCTCCGCCATGGAGGGCGACGGCCAGGTTCGCTGTTCGTTCTGCGGTAAGACCCAGGAGCAGGTCCGCAAGCTCGTCAAGGGTCAGGACGGCATGTTCATCTGCGATGAATGCGTCGAGGCGTGCAACGAGATCCTCGAGCAGTCCTTCGCACAGGACGAGATGATGCACGCCTTTGGTTCCTACGTGAACCATGCCGAGCCCGTGGACGATTTCGACCTCGATGAGGAGGGGGCGCCGGCCCCTTCCATGCGCGAGACCGCCGAGCGCATCATCACTCGCGTGCCCACCCCGCACGAGATCTACGATGCGCTGTCCCAGTACGTCATGGGCCAGGAGGATGCCAAGCGCGCCATGTCCGTGGCCGTGTACAACCATTACCGTCGCGTCCTGATGGGCGATGCCTCCGAGGGTGCTCTGGGTGCGCATGCCGTTGACGAGGATGTCGAGCTCGCCAAGAGCAACATCTTGCTCCTCGGCCCCACGGGCACCGGCAAGACGCTGCTCGCGCAGACGCTGGCCCGCGTGCTCGAGGTCCCCTTCGCCATCGCCGACGCAACGGCCCTTACCGAGGCCGGCTATGTTGGAGAAGATGTCGAGAACATCTTGCTCAAGCTCATCACCGCGGCCGATGGCGATATCGAGCGCGCGCAGATCGGCATCATCTACGTGGATGAGATCGACAAGATCGCCCGCAAGGCCGAGAACCTCTCCATCACGCGTGACGTCTCCGGCGAGGGTGTGCAGCAGGCGCTCCTCAAGATCCTCGAGGGCACTGTGGCGAGCGTGCCCCCCACCGGTGGGCGCAAGCACCCGCAGCAGGAGCTGCTCCAGATCGACACGACCAACATCTTGTTCATCTGCGGCGGTGCCTTCGTGGGCCTCGACAAGATCATTTCCGACCGCGTCGGCAACCAGGGTATCGGCTTTAACTCCGAGATCGCCGGCCCCACGTCCAAGGATGAGAACGTCCTGCTCAAACAGGTGCTGCCCGAGGACCTCAACAATTTCGGCATGATCCCCGAGTTCGTCGGCCGCACGCCGGTCATCACGCAGACCCAGGCGCTTTCCGAGGACGATCTCGTGGGCATCCTCACCGAGCCCAAGAACGCCGTGGTCAAGCAGTATCGCCGCATGTTCTCCCTCGAGGGTGTTGAGCTGCGGTTCGAGCCCGATGCCTTGCACGAGATCGCCAAGAAGGCGCTCATGCGCAAGACCGGTGCCCGCGGGCTGCGCTCGATTTGCGAGGAGCTGCTCCAGCAGACCATGTTCGACCTCCCGAGCGAGGAGGGCGTGCTCAG